>JASEHD010000084.1 GCA_030019075.1 Bacteroidota bacterium | reverse complement strand
CTCAGTTTTTTTGTATAATTTAATCATTTCTGAGGCGACATTTGTCGTTATTTAAACAACAGCAGCGGTCTTCGATTCACCTCGGGGAACAGTTCATCGTAACCAATAGCTTGACCAAAGTTTACGGATTAAGCGGACTTCGATGCGGCTGGATTCTCGCTGAGCCAAAACTCATAAAGAAGATGTGGTATCTCAACGATCTATTCGAGGTAGCTCCGCCTCATCCATCGGTATGCTTGAGTGTTGTTGCTTTTAGATATATTGATCGTATAAAGAGATGGTCGAAATCAATTTTAGATAATAATCACAAGTTGCTTATAGAGTTCCTCGATTCATATGATGGACTGAAAACAATCTTGCCCGGTTATGGTACAACAGTATTTCCACTTTTTAAGAAAGGTAATGCTGAAGAATTATACACTGTGTTATATAAAAAATATAACACAGCAATCACACCAGGTAGATTCTTCGAAATGCCAGAACATTTTCGCATCGGCTTGGGTTGCGATTCAAACACTTTCGAGATCGGATTAAGAAATATCGGCAAAGCATATTATGTCTATCTATAAGAGTGCAATCAGAAATGATGAATCCATTCAGTTATTAAATAAATTGTCATTCCTCTCGAAACTTCTTATATTGGAAACCGTAGAAACCAATAAAGTTTCCCAATAACCTAATTTTTTTTGAAAAACAATTGAAATTTACTCGTAATCTCATATTCATTGCTTACAATGGAAAATGAAATAGAAATAAAAAACCGAATCTTAAATACTGCAAGTGAGCAGTTCCTTAAGCACGGTTTTACAAAAGTTACTGTTGATGAGATTGCATCAAAGATTGGAATGAGCAAGAAGACCATCTATAAATATTATCCCAGTAAGGACGATTTAATTCGAGCTGTAACCAATGCAACACTTTCCGAGATCGATTCTGGATATCGCAGTATCGTGGAAGACAGTGACTTAGAATTTGTTGAGAAGCTGCGTAAGCTGATGACTTACCTCGGATTACATCTATCTAAATTGAGTCGGCCCATCATTGAAGATCTTGAACGAAATGCACCACACATCTGGGAAAATATCTCGGCATACAGAACAAAAATGATACACGAAAATTTTGGCACCTTAATACGGCAAGGAAGAGATAGGGGAATATTTCGAGATGATATTGATGAGCATCTTGTCATGCTCATCTATGCAAATGTTATTGAACATATTATTAATCCCGAAACTTTATCCCAGCTCCCTTTGACAGCAACGCAAGTTTATGAATCAATCATCAAAGTCATATTTGAAGGCATTCTGACGGATAAAGCAAATTTAGTGTAATCTAAAATGAGGAATAAATGAATGTGAATAGAAAAATAATTTTAATAATCTCTTTATCAATACTTATTACAGTATCAGCATTATCGCAGGAAGTAACCACTCAGCCGCTTCGTCTTGAAGACGCAATTCAGGTCGCGATGAAGCATAATCCCGAGCTAAAAACTGCACACTTAGAAGTAGAACGATCCGACGCTAAGGTAAATGAAGCGTGGGGATATGCGCTCCCTTCATTTGATTTATCCGGACGCTATACACGCACTTTGAAGAGTCCAATCTTTTTTGCTAACTTTGGCGGTCAGCCAACAAGCATCAGGATAGGAATGGACCATGCTCTGGATATGGCATTGACTGGAAGACAAATATTGTTTAATGGAGCTGTCATTGTTGGTGTTGGTGCCGCAAAGGTCTATTCAAAACTTGCAAGAGATATTTACTTTAGCAAGCAGGTTGAAACCGTTACAAAAGTTCGTAAAGCTTACTATAGTGCATTGCTTGCACGTGAAGTTGTGGAAATGATGCACACGAGCTTACGCAACACTGAAAATAATCTGAAAAATGTTTTACTAATGCGAAAGCAGGGTATTATTTCCGAGTATGATGAGCTTCGTGCATCCGTTCAGGTTGAAAATCTACGTCCCACGGTGATTCAAAGCGAGAACAACTACGAGCTCGCACTCGATGCACTGCGTAATACGATCGGTGTTGACAAGAATGCAAATTACAAGATCATTGATTCATTACAGTTCGAAGCTATTGATGATTCGGTAATCTCTCGTGCTGAAGAGCTTGTTCAAGATTCAAATCCAAATTTAAGAACTATCAACGGGCAGATTGAGCTAAACGATGCAGTAATCTGGGCAGAACGCTCGAATTACTTGCCGACAATTGCTGCCTTTGGACAATATCAATATCAATCGGCGAAGAACGATTTAAATTTTTCATGGCACGATTTAATTGGCAGCTCTCAAGTTGGTCTTTCAATATCAATGAATCTATTCCAGGGTTTACAAACACGAGCCCGGGTGGAACAAGCACAAGTAGAAAAATTAAAAACAGAAGAGCAAAAGATCAGTCTTGAACGTACGCTTAAAACCGGTGCTCATTCCGTGGTCGGCAATCTAAGGCAAGCACGCAAACGTATCGAAGCACAAGAAAAAACTGTTGAGACCGCTGAGAAAGGATACAAAATCGTAACTACACGCTTTCTCGCAAACGCGGCTACACAGCTCGAAGTTAACGATGCAGAGTTTGCCTTAACTCAAGCAAAGGTAAATCGCATTCAAGCGATTTATGATTATTTAATTGCAGCGGCAGATTTAGATCAGCTTACGGGGCATCTGCCAGATTTTGTTGATGAGACGAAAGAATAATAATACTATTAAGAAGGAATATAAAATTGAAAAAAAAACATATTGTAAGCATAATCGTTTCCTTAATAATTTTATCGATGATAACTTCTTGTAAGAAATCGGAAGTAGCAAACGATGGAAATAAAATCCAACCAGTAGATGTTCGGATCGAAACGATTAAACCGTCTCGGCTCGTTGACGCAATCCAAGTTTCCGGAACTGTAAAGGCATTTGAAGATGCGAACATAAGTCCCGAAGAAGGAGGAGTAGTAAAGGAATGGAAAGCAAAAAAAGGGCAACATGTGAAAAAAGGGGAATTGATCGTTGTTCTTAAAGATGAAGTAATAAAATCGAGTTATGATGCTGCTGAAGCACAATATAAAATGGCGGAATTGAATCTTGAAAAACAGAAAGAAGTTTTTAACCAGCAAGGAATCAGTGAGCTTCAATATAAGAATCTTGAATATTCGCGAGATGCTGCCAAAGCTAACGCCGACTTGATGAAAGCTCGATGGGAGCGCACTCAGATTCGAAGTCCGTTTGATGGTGTAGTTGATAACACAATTCCAAATGAAGGCGAGTTTGCCCCACCTGGTGTTCCTATTGCCCGTATCGTAAATATGTCCAATATTAAGATACAAGCGGAAGTTCCAGAATTATATTCTGGCACTATCGGTGTTGGAACACAGGCGATAATCACTTTTGATGCACTTCCAGGAGACACATTGAAGGGGAAAGTATCCTTCGTCAGCTCAACTGTTTCTGCAGCGAACAGAACAATGCAGATCGAAATCATCCTACCAAATTCAATTCACAGACTTAAACCTGAAATGATCACAAAAGTAAAACTTCTACGTGAGACTAAATCGAATGCGATACTTGTAAGCGAAAATATTATCCAGCTTGTAGATCGTAACCGCGCAATCGTTTACGTGGAAAACAGTGGTAAAGCAAAAGAAATACTGCTCAAGCTTGGCGGACGTCAGGGTAATATGGTTGAAGTACTCGAGGGATTGAAAATCGGTGACAATTTGATTGTTACCGGATTCCAGAAGTTAATCGACGGCACACCTGTTATCGTCTCCAAATAGTGAGGATGTTAAGATGAAAATTTGGAATATAGCAGTCGATAATAAAGTAGCGGTCTACATTCTCATGGCTTTGATAGTTGTGTTTGGATGGATGTCGTACAATCAGCTTCCGCGTGAAGCGGCTCCAGAAGTACTTATTCCCTGGATTATCGTTTCAACACCGTATATTGGAGTTTCACCTGTTGACATTGAGGGTTTGATTACCCAGCCGCTCGAACGAGCGCTTAAAGGATTGAAAGATGTCAAACAATTAACGTCCGTATCTAAGGAGGGTCTTTCAACTATTCGGGTTGAGTTTAACACGGGAGTTGATATTGATGAGGCGCTACGACGTGTACGGGATAAAGTGAATTCAATACGTCCACAGCTGCCAAACGATATTCTCGATCCAATCGTTTCTGAAATCAACATTAGTGAATTCCCCATCATGTACGTTAACGTGTGTGGTGAAGTCGGATTGGCACGATTGAAGAAAATCGCAGAAGGATTACAAGATAAGATCGAAGCTATCCCCGGTGTACTTCGTGCAGATGTTACCGGAGGATTAGAGCCCGAAGTACAAGTAAATGTCGATGTCTATCGGATGAATGCTTATCAAGTCAGTTTTGACGATGTTGCAAATGCCATCCGGGGAGAAAATCTCACGATCCCCGGTGGCTCTATCGACACAAAAGAAAAGACTCTAACTGTTCGGGTACCGGGCGAATTCAAGGAAGTTAAACCGCTCGAAGATATCATATTGAAAATCCAGAATGGTAAACCTATCCACTTGCGTGACGTTGCAACGGTAAACTACTCATTTGAAGATCGCCTAACCCATGCGCGATTGAATCAATCGGAGGTGGTATCACTCGCTATTCGGAAACGCGCAGGTGAAAACCTCATCCGGATTTCTTCAGAGGTGAAACGAATTGTTGAAGTAGAACAAAAACAACTTCCAGTAGGAATTAAATTAGATGTTTCCAACGACCAGTCGAGGTTTGTTACACGCATGGTCAAGGAATTAGAAAACAGCATCATAACAGGAATGTTTTTAGTTGTAATCTCACTATTTATGTTCTTCGGCTTAAAAAATTCCATCCTCATTTCGACGGCGATTCCGCTTTCGATGTTCGTTGGTTATATCGTTCTATCTGCTCTCGGCATTACTTTAAACATGGTGGTGTTATTCTCATTGGTGATGGTGCTTGGTATTCTTGTGGACGATGCTATTGTCGTAATTGAAAACATTTATCGTCACCAGCAGGAATATGGTGAAAATCCGATTCAAGCAGCAAAGAAGGGAGCGGGGGAAGTGTTCGTACCGGTTCTTACTTCAACGGTTACAACTTTGTCGGCTTTTATTCCTTTAGCTTTTTGGCCCGGTATCATTGGCGATTTCATGAAATATTTTCCATTTACACTCATAATCACGCTGACTGCTTCATTGTTCGTCGCCTACGTAATCAGTCCCGTGCAGTCAGCACAGTGGATCAATTATAAACGTGAGATTAAAAAAGCAAAATATAATCTTGAACACCCACATTGGTACAGAAAGTACAATCCATTCACCATCATCTACCATAAAGTGGATGAGAAATTTTTCCCATGGATGCAGCGCGAGTATGTCAAAATATTGCAGTGGACGTTAAAACGGAAAGGATTCACAATCTGGGCATCTATTGGGATGCTCGTGTTTATAATGTTGCTTTTCGGATTATTCAATCAGGGGGTTGAGCTATTCCCAAACACTGAGCCATCACAAATAAGCATTAGCATGGAAGCACCTTCTGGAACATCACTTGATGTAACCGATGGTATCGCAAAAGTATTAGAAGACCGCATAGCTCTGATACCCGGCAAAAAAGATGTCGAGTTCATTGTTACAAGTGTAGGCACATCTGATGATCCGTTCGATTTCGGTGGGCAAGGAACATCAAACAAAGGTCGTATCGCAGTCAACTTTTTTGAAAAGGCAATGCGGGAACAAAGCACATTTAGAACACTTGAAGAAGTTCGCAAAATTATCGTTGGGATTGCGGGCGCTGATATTCGGGTAACAAAACAACAAATGGGACCACCAGTTGGGGCACCTGTCAGTATCGAAGTTTCCGGTGAAGACTATGCACAACTTGCATCTCTGAGCAGGATTATACAAGAAAAGATTAAGGGTATAGCCGGTATTGTGGACCTCAAAGACAATTATAATACTGGCAGACCTGAGATAGAAATTATTGTTGATCGAGAAAAAGCAGGACTTTTCTGGACTAATACGGGTCAAATTGCAGCGACCGTTCGAGCAGCAATTGCCGGTGTTGAAGCGTCAAAATATCGTGTTGGTGAGGATGAATATAAGATTCGCGTTCGATTGAAGGAAGATCAGCGTACGTCAATAGCTGATTTGGAAAATCTACGCATCAACTTTATGAATCGCCGAGGACAATTACTTTCGATTCCTCTAACATCTGTTGCTACTATAAAGCGTACAACAGCAGTAACCGATATTCGTCGCAAAGATCAGAAGCGCGTTATAACTGTTTCAGGTGATGTTGAAGGTCGAGTCCAGTCGGAAGTTATAAATGATGTGAAAGCACGCATCGCAAATATTGATCTTCCAGCAGGATACGGTGTAAAACTCACGGGTTCAGAAGAAGAGCAACAAAAGGCGATGGGATTTCTCAGCAATGCATTCATCATTACACTACTTTTAGTGTTCTTAATCATGGTGTTGGAATTTAATTCGGTGAAATTTCCATTTGTGATTATGCTGTCGGTTGTTTTATCTCTCATTGGTGTAATGTTCGGATTGATTGTAACACAAACACCTGCGAGTGTGATTATGACGGGAGTCGGCACTGTGGCGCTTGCCGGACTTGTTGTTCGTAATGGTATCGTTCTGCTCGATTTTGTGAAGCATAAATATCACGAAGGAGGCATGTCGTTAGATGAGGCGCTCATCGAAGCTGGTCGGGTTCGTTTACGCCCCGTATTACTCACGGCTGCGGCTGCGGTTCTCGCTGTTATGCCATTAGCGACGGGCTTCGACTTCGATTGGCGCGAATTCCATTTTGTTATCGGTGCAGAAAGCGCTGCATTCTGGCGACCGTTAGCCGTGGCAATTATTTTCGGGCTGACTATTTCTACAATCCTCACACTCGTTGTCGTACCAACTGCCTATTCGCTTTTAGACGAGTGGGAAAAGAAGATTAGAAAAAAGCTCTCAAGTTATTTTATGAAAGAAGAAAATATCACTTAGTGATGGAATGTATCATTTTCCAAACCGATAAAATAATCCCCACCGGTGTTGACGACTATATTCCTCTTTTTTAATAAGTGCATTAACAGCGTTATGATATGCTTGAGATGTTGGTATACCGTTTTTTAAACTCGTATAAAACACTTCGCCAAAATATCTCTTTGCTTTTCGATCTCCCTGCCACATTGTTGCAATGATCGTCGGTGTTCCCATTGACAAAAACGCGAGCGGTGCGTAACGATAGAATTCACCCGCTGTTGGAGTAATATTACTAACAACAAGTGCCTGATGAGTCTTGATCTGAAAAACATCACCTAATTGTACCTCATTCATTCCATATGCTGTTCTTCCATCAGAAAATATGAATCCCGAATTATTTGGCACATCTACATCCAGCGTAAATTGGACTGCGAAGTGTAATAAATCGTATGACCCGTTTTTTAGGTTTTTGATTATCGCATCTTCATTAAATAGCATCCGTGTGCTATCGTAGAAACTGCGGACGTCTCTCAGCTCGTATTCAACATCCCAGTTTGTATAACCAGAGAAACCTATACAGGTCACATTTTGTATGCTGGTTTCCGTTTTTTTAAAAAATAATAATGCGGCTGCTGTCGGTAAATAGCTAATATTCCACTGCTCGATAAGTGGCATTCCTCTCAACTGCAGTGTATGAAAAGGCAGCCAACCAAATTCGTTTGGCGGCACCAGGTACAAAGTTGTTGCTTTGTCAATCAAAGGAAGAACAGGCTCGATAAGTATTTTCCCAAGCATCGAAGATAGTTCGTTAATTCGGTTTATTTTTAATATCTCAGTCGATTGTGTTATGTTATCGCTTAATCGTGAATCACCAATCAATCTTTTGTACTCTTCAATTGATGAGAGAAGACGATGACGATCGACCGCTATTTTGCTAATGAGAACCGTATCCTTTTTAATGACTAAACCAAACAGCATATCAGATGTTGGAATAAATTCGATGATAGAGCTATTTTCTTTTAGTGAATCCTGAATCTGGCGCAATCGGGCTGGGCGAGATTCGAACAACCACCGCAAGTTAGCATTTCGCGAAGCAAGTTCTATCATCATTGATGTCGTTTCTGACATCCGCTCGGGAAGGATTTTGTCGAGTAGTTGTATTCTCTCAAAATCTGCATCTTTACATTTGGAAATCTCTTTTATGATATCCCGTTCTAACAACCGTAATTCCTTATGTTTCCACTGCAGTATCTCAATTAATTTATTTGTCGACGCATTTGTTGTATTAATCGTTAATTGAGAAAAGTAACGTTTGATATCTTGAAGATTTTTCTCCTGAGATAAATCGAATGCCTCTTTTGTTTGTCCTCGATTGCAATAGTGTTTGAGAAGTGGTTCATACCAGTCAGATCTTTCACCCGCAAAGAAAGACTTAATGATATTCGCCTCCATGCTTTCATCCTCAAAAGGTTCGTAAGTTTGCCGGAATAAACGCAATGCTTGTTCGTAAAATCGAAACCTGTTATTGGAAGTGTCATTCGGTTCTATCATCTTTGCATGAAGATAAAGCGCTGCGGCTTCACCAATTCGAAAACCAACCTCCTTACTCGCTGTTTGAATAGACCTACACCGCTCAAGTAATTCAGTTGTAAGAGATGAATTTTTTGAACCGCCTATCTTCCAATCGCAAGTGGTTAAAATCAACTGTAACAATTGTTCCTGTAAAACATTGCTCGTTCCCTTGGCTGCATTTAATGCATCATAAAAATATCGGTGGGCATCATCATATTGGCGAGAGTTATATGCAAGATATCCCAAGGATGACAGAATATCAACTTGCAGCTTTTTATCTGTTTGCTTATCCATATGACTAAGCGCCACAGAATAGGCGGTGAAAGCACTTTCTGGTTCATTAAATTTCGCTTTAATATTACCCCACGTTTTGTACGCTAGTGCAAGAGATTGATTATCGCCCGTTGCATTTGCAAGTGTTTTCCATTTCGAAAAAATTTCTCTCGCCTCGCTCAACCTATCTGCCGATGCATAAGCAGAGACAAACAATCTATAAATGTTTATTTTACTTTGAGTATCATCAATTTGCTCCGCTCTGACAAGAAGCTCACTCAATATTCGTATCTCGTTATCGTATTTTTTAATTTGATGACTTGCTTTTGCTTCAATCATGAGAGCAGTTTCAACCGCCTCCCAACATCCGAATAATCTACCGGAGGTTGTAACTTCAGAGGCAAATTTCTTTGCAGTCGAATAATCCCCTAAAGCATAATGAAATTCGGCAGACGCTAATTTTATCTTCAGCTCTATGTCTCGATTGGCGATAAAGCGAACGCGTTCTAATGCGGATGTGAAGTGAGAATCAACGCTATCGTATAATCCAAGAAATCGACGAATGTTGGCAAGTAAGAGATAGTTTGCCCCAAGTGCTGAGTCTCGCCTTTGTTCGATATTAATCTCAATCGCCCGATTTAATGCTTCTTCAGCTTTCTGATATTTTTTTTGCTCAACATACGATTGAGCTGACGTACAGAGCCGATCTGCTTCGTGCGATTCCCCCTCATTATTCTTACTGCATGATGAAAAGAATATAACTATAAAAAGAAACAACCACAGAAGAGAAAAATATTTTATTAAAGGGAGCATACGCTATTTTTAGACATAAGTTGGCCGTTTTTTTTCTGAAATTGCTGTCATAAGGACTCCTTTGAAGAAACAGTTGATAATCGAGACTTCTGAAAAATTGTATAATACCACTAAAAACTATCACACTGAA
The DNA here is from genome assembly GCA_030019075.1 of Bacteroidota bacterium. Lineage (GTDB taxonomy): Bacteria > Bacteroidota > Ignavibacteria > UBA10030 > SZUA-254 > JASEHD01. The sequence goes on along the minus strand of JASEHD010000084.1, from coordinate 4,764 downwards.
ACCTCGGCCTGAGCTCAGTCGAACGCTTGTCGAGTGTGGTATTATGATGAAATGTCATGGTTCGACAGGCTCACCATGACATTAATTTTATTTTTCAGAAATCTCTCATCATAATTTTTGTGTTATTAACAAAAAACCGCCATAAAATAATTCATGGCGGTAAAGTGATTTTGATAAATTTTTATTAAGTTCTCACACAGTTAAATGATTAGAAAATAAAACCGAAACCAGCAGATATTGAATTGTATTTTGCGATGTTGTAATCTGCATTAATTTTTATAACTGCTAACTTCAAAGAAAAACCAAGAGTGAACCGTACACTGTTATCACCTTCTAACTCAAATTTATTTTCCCTTTTCGACTCTTCACCGGTCAGAGGATTAATCGAAATATAATCATACGTGAATGTCATCGAAGAGCTCTCGATGCTTAAACCAGCATATGGTGTAATATTGAGAGTCCCAGGTCCAAACGTCTTGCTTGCTTGTGCGCCAAATAAAGTTGCGCTGCTTTGAAATATCTTACCGACCTTCAATGTTTGAGTGAAAAAGCCGAGACTCACATCTAGAGGGGGCTCAGGAAGTGGGATCCACATGAATGGATTGTGCTGGATACCAAAACCGAAGTAACTAAAACTTCCGATAGTCGAGTCAATTTCAATATCAGGGAGATAACGAAAAGCTATCTTAGTTCCGTATACGGTTCCGATACTTAATTGGGGTGCAGCAAATGGTAACATTGGAATGTCCTCAAGTATACCACCAACAGGTATAGCCTGATCAGCAGGAAGAAGGTTAATAGATGTATCCTCAAGCGATTGCTTTACAGGATCAAAAATTTTAAACGTGACATCCCCACCGCTGAATCGAACCATAATAGAATCATTCTTCGCGCCAACAATCGTAGGACCACTAATAGTAACACCAAGTTGACGACTATAGAGTTGATTGCGGATAGAGTCGCGAAATCCACCAAATGTTGGTAAACCTGCTGTCATTTGATCAAATATTATTCTATCGAACTGAAACGAGCTAGAAGCTGAAAACGTTCTTACATCTCCCATAAAAGCTCCCATAGCAACAAGACCAAAATCTAAATCAATACCAAGTTTTTTCGCTTCGGGTGCCCGATAAAACCATCCACTGTTCATATCAGCACCAAAACCAGAAACGATTGGCTGTACATAGCCGCGAGCAGCATCCTCAGCCAATTTCCCTAACGTTTCCTCGAGATCTTGTGCCTGTAACACAGGCACCGTCCAAATGATCAACACCAAAAAAATAACTAACGATATAATATATCTCATTTAATAAATCCCTTAATTATTATTAAAACATTTATTTAATTTACTAAGATAATAAGATTTTCTGAAAATCAAAGTTTTATTCAAATCTTGTTAAAATATTGAGACTTCTGAAATATTATGTTAATCAATAAAAAAACCGTCACGCTGAGACTTCGGTGTGAGCTCAGTCGAACGCTTGTCGAAGCGTGATTTTAAGTCAAGAAGTCATGGTTCGACAAGCTCACCATGACACCTATTTTATTTTTCAGATGTCTCATATTGAATATTTTCGCTGGATTGTCGGAATAAATAAAGTCAACTCCCTTTTTCATCACACGAATTAAAGATAGTTCATCATTGATTGTATATGTTCCAACTTTGATATTTTTCTCATGTAGATTCGAAACTATGATTCGCTTTAAATATGATCTTGCGGAGATAAATATATGTGCATTTGTTCTTTTCATTAATTGATGGATTGATAACCGAAAATTTTTCAATGGACTATATAATATTCCAGTGGCAATTTCGGGTTGGAGTATTTTTGCCTGCCTTATAACCATGTCGTCAAAAGAAGATATCAAAACAAAATCTGCTGCTTGATGTTTATTGATTAGCTCTATACCTCTCTCGAGAATATTCAAAGCTTTCTCGTGGCGATCATCGGCTTTTATTTCAATATTTATCCCAACACGACCACCAATAACCTCAAACACTTCATCGAGGGTAGGGATTGTTTCTCCCGAGAATCTTCGATGAAACCACCCACCAGCATTTAATTTCTTTAGCTCGAATAAAGTTAGATCCTTAACCAAGCCGCTGCCATTGGTTGTTCTATCCACTCTTCTATCATGAAATACAACCACTTCATTATCTTTTGAAAGACGTACATCTAATTCGATTGCATCTGCACCATCAGCTATCGCTTGCCGAAAAGATGCGAGTGTATTTTCTGGCGCAAGCGCAGATGATCCGCGGTGAGCAACAATGATCGGATGTTTCGATGGCTTAAGCCAGGAGAAACTCATTTGTGATTTATTGCCATAAGTATTTCCTGGTGAACTTGCTGCAAATCGTTTTGAGCATTAATTGTCTTTAACAGTCCAAGTTTTTGATAATATACTTTTACAGGAGCGGTGGATTGTGAATAAACGTACAAACGTTTTCTGACCGTTTCTGGTTTATCATCATCCCTCTGATACATTAAACCACCACAAGCCGGACAAGGAGTTGAGTATGGAAGATTATCGATATTAAAAATATTTCCGCATTTTGAACACGATAAACGCTTCCCAAGCCGTTTAATAATTTCGTTCTCTTCAATTTCCATGTTTATGACAAAATCTATTTCCATTCCAAGTCTATTCAGTAGGAGAGAAAGCTCCTCTGCTTGCGGGATGGTTCTTGGAAATCCATCGAGGATAAAACCGTTCTTACAATTTTCAGACTTGATGACATCCCGAATGATACCAATCATTATGCTGTCGGAGACAAGCTGTCCAGCATCAAGTACGGCTTTTGCCTGCTTCCCAATCTCGGTTCCTTCGGCAACAGCATCTCGCAGCATATCACCAGTAGAAATGTGTGGAATATTTAATTTTGCTGAAAGTAATTTCGCTTGTGTCCCTTTTCCAACACCTGGGGGACCAAAAAGTATTAATCTCATTCTAAAAATCCTTTTACTTTTTTTCCTTATTTGCTAATTGAATTTTCTCTATTGCTTCACGTGCAGCTTTTTCTAATCTCTCATCAGGATAATTCTGTAAAAATGCATGGAGAGAATCAAGCGCTCGCCGGTCACCGATCTCACCTAATATCTCAATCACTATACGACGCACATGAAAATTTGGATCATCAACCAGTCTAAAGAGATAATATAAAACATCATCTCTTTCTTTCCAATTTATTGCAAGAAGTCGGATAGCATGAAGGCGAAGGTTTGGCTCAATGCCATAGCCAGAAAAGGACCAGATATTCTTTAAAGCTTCCTCATCACGGCTTTCTGCTAATAATTGAAGAGCTGTAGCCCGTACAATTTCGTTTCGGGAAGTGTATTTCAATCCTTCAATGCAATACTTTTTTCGATTTGCCGTATCCGCTTGCGTCAAAGATCGTAAAGCCGCAGCAGCAACAGAATAACTTGAATCTTTTTCAAATGCATGCTTAAGCACTTTTAAAACTTTTTCCCCCTTGAACCTTCCAAGCGAGGAAATACTTGCTACGCGTACTTTAGAATCACGATCACCATATGCGATGATTAATGTATCAGAAATGTTTGAAAGGTTAGCATCACCAAGTGTCCATACTGCCTCTTGCCTTACTGCCCAGAATGGATCTTCAAGCGCCGCTTTTGAAAGTACTTTCATCACGGTATCTTTAGAAACATACCATCTTAGTTCATCAATCGCTTGCAGGCGATCTACTCCATCAGCAGCACGCTGAATTTGATATATCCATTCATCGACCGATTTCTCGAATCTGATTTTCTTCAGGATTTTACTTCCTTTATCAAAAATAACAAGCTGCGGCTGCTGATAAGCGGGAAAAGAAAACGTTTCCACTTCTTTCATAATCATGACACGGTATGTTTCTGGATTTCCACGAATCCAAACTTCGATATCGACTGGTGTTTGAAAAATTCCTGTCAGCGAATCGATGTTTTGTGTTTGCTTTACTATAAGATTTAAACTCCGCGTTCCTTGATCCCATTTTGAGGTAACTTCAAACAAGGGGCACCCTGATTTATATATCCATTGATCGAAGAACCAATCAAGGTTACTGTTTGCCGTCTCCTCAACTACCGATTTAAAATCTTTTGTTTCAACACATTGGAAGGCATACTTAGCAACGTAGTTTTTTATTGTTTTCCAGAAAAACTCATGTCCTAACACTTCTCTGAGCATATTCAGAACGACCGCCCCTTTCCCATAAATGCGGCTGTCAAAAAGATCCATGGGATTATTATAACGGTTGCAAACTGTGGGCCTTCGGCGGTCACCTTCGTCGATATTCCGAAGAACGGTTTGATAATCCATCATTTTCTTTGCAGCAGCATCTTTACCGCGATCGTATTCAGTAAATAAATTTTCAAAATACGTTGCAAAACCTTCATTCAACCAGGCATGCGACCAATCGCTACATGTAATCAAATTACCAAACCATTGATGAGCAAGCTCATGTGCGACTAAATCATCACTTGAATAGTCTAAGTGTGCGCGGGAGTCGTGGATGGTGTTGTCAGACAGCGTAACGGCCCTAACATTTTCCATTCCTCCAAAAATAAAATCGGCGACAACAGTTTGAGAAAATTTTTCCCATGGGTAGGGATAAGAAATATGAGTTGTAAAAAACTCCATCATCTTCGGTGTCTTTCCGAACGACCGAATCGCATCTGCTTCCTGATGTTTATAGACATAATTGCTTATAGTGTACTGTCCCAAACGCTTCTCGACATATATTAACTTTCGCAATTATAGTAT
>JASEHD010000083.1 GCA_030019075.1 Bacteroidota bacterium | reverse complement strand
ATTTCGTTTCTGCCAAATATTAAACGAACTGAAGTTCGTTCTACAAAACAAAACTAAGGGAAGTTGATTTTCTATAAGAAGAATAGTATTTTACACCTGCATTTTCTGCCACCTTTCGATTTTTTCATATATGAAGTATATTATAAAAGAAGGTGTAAGTTGAATGATTTGATGAATAAGCTGTAGAATAACTGTGTAGTAGTATTAATAGTTATATTTGAGAAAAAGATTAATTCCGAAAAATTATGTATAATTGATATATGCTTTGTTCAATATACATTTAAGTGTCTATGAAATATAGAGAAGTAAACTTTAAGGTACCTGCGGAATCTGAAGATTATCGCGTATGCTCAGATTTTGTCATCAAACAAATTAAAGATATTATTGGCAATGCTATCAAAATTGGTGAAAATAAGATTGTTATAAATACCAATTTAAGGCTTGGTCTCCCTATGGAGAATATCAACAAAATTGCAGGCCCGTTTGTTGAAGCATGGGCATATGAAACATTTTCGAAAGTTGTAGATCAAACCAACAATAAATATCAATTAATAAATGTTCAGGCACTTGAGAGATTAAACAAGGCCGATATATTACTTCAATTTAAGAAACAGCGTAAAGTAGAAATGGGTGTTACTGCTGAAGTAGATGTTAAAGCCACTGCACAAGACATTGAAAACTCTGGTAAGTCACCCAACATTACTTCTTTTGCGGTCATTAGAACCGCATATCTTGAAGAACCCGACTTAATTTTCGTAATACTTTCCTTAAAACACAAGGTGTATTCCCAGAAGAATACTCAAACTAAGTTAATGGATGGTATAATGGAGGTTGTTAGTTATAAGGCATATGATATAAAATATTTGGCTAAGGCAGACATAAGCTACAATCCTGCACTTGGAACAGGTCAAATACAAATAAGAGATATCCATTATGTAGATATCGAGTTTAGAACTGTTTGGGAGTTTTGCCAGTTACTTGATAAGAAATATCTTTCATCGGCTAAGCGTAGCTTTGATGATTGGTTTGAACTTGCAAAACGTAATGAATGGATAAAAAATGATGATTGAGAAAAGAATTGATATTGTATGTGCTGACGCTCTTAGTGAGATGAGTAAAATAGCTCCAGCCAGTGTCGATTTAATCATCGCAGATCCTCCTTATAATTTGGGAAAAGATTATGGCAATGATTCTGACCGAAAGGAATTTGACGAGTATCTAGAGTTTACAAAAAAGTGGACTGCAGAGGCAAAAAGAATTTTAAAGCCAACCGGTACTTTATATATTTTTATGGGTTTTAGATTTATTTCTTATCTATACCAAATATTAGAAGTTGATCACAAATTATTATTTAACAATTGGATTTGTTGGCACTATACTCAGGGAATTGGGAAAACAAAAGGATTCTCTCCGCGTCATGATGATATATTAATGTTTACTAAGGCAGACAAATTCTATTTTAGTCTTGACGACATTCGAGTGCCGCAAAAATATTATCGTTCCATAAATAATATGAGAGGGGCAAATCCAGGGGATGTCTGGGAGTTTTCGCACGTTCATTACTGTAACGACAATAGACAAGAGCATCCTACTCAAAAGCCAGAAGGCTTAATTGAAAGGCTGGTATTATCATCTTCGAAAAACAATGATCTTGTTGTTGATCCATTCTCTGGTAGTGGCACCACCTTAAGAGTATGTCAACAGTTAGAAAGACGGTGTATTGGAATTGAAATCAATTCTACTTATGTCGAACAAACGAAAGAAAGATTAAAAAATCCATTCGAAGGATTTGATAGTATTGATCCAAGAATGGAAAGAATACCCAACGATCTGAACGACGATAATATTAGAGATGAGTATCTAAAAAATCATATTCTTTGGTTTTTAAAAAATCATCAGAATGCAATCGCTGATTTTATTAAGGAAGTAGAAAAGAAGTACGGTTATAAAATAAAAAGACCTAATATTAAGCTTTCACAAGCTCCTCTTTTTGAAAATTAAATAATTTCTTTTTCTGTCACCTAACCCGCCCTCAAGCCTGCCCCCTGAATAAAAATGAGAACTATTGTAAAAATCATCTTCTTAGTTATTCTAATTTCGTTACCTATGTCGGCACAGCAAACGACATTTCAGGATTCCTTGCTCGATCATATGAACAAGAATAAATGAGTCGCACTTCAAAAGGAGGGAGAGGTGTTCTACTAATGATTACTGCCGTGCAATTGAGAGCAGATCAGGGTCATTCCGATACTTTTCAAAATCCATTGCAGTTCGCAGGTAAGCAGGATCATATTCTGGATTCATTGCACGTGCGCGTTTAAACCAATTCAGCATATTTTCTTTTTGCCCTAATACTGCATAGATGCGTGTAACTTTCATTAGGATTTCTTCATTGGTAGAATCAAGCTGGATTGCTGTACTTAAATATTGCACTGCCGCCTCCGCATTCCCGAGTCTTGCACTAAATAGTCCTGCACATGCCTGAAGGTCGCCAACTTTAGGATTCTTATTAATTTTCTCAAGTATAATATTCAAACCTTCCTGGAAGAAACGACGTGCATTTGTTTGTATATTAAAGAGAGTGTACGCAACACCAAAACCATAAAGTAATTGATAATTATCTTGTCTATAGCTCAAACCGACGGTTAAAATGGATTCGGCGGTAAAATATTTTTTTGTTGCAAGAAGGACAGCAAGAAGCGATTCATGCGTCATAGGATTCATCGGATTTTTATCAAGGGCTAATTGATAGTAATAAGTAGCGCTGTCTAACTTTCCAATCCGTTCGTATGCATAAGCAAGATTACTCAGGGGTCCTTCACGTTCGGGATTCAATCTATACGATCTATGAAATGATTTTATTGCTTCAGGATAATTCTGAATTTGAGCATAAGCCACACCCATATTCATCGCTGTTAGCCAATCAAGCGGATCAATTTCCTGAAGTTGTTTCAAATACATTATTCCTTTTGCAGGCTCTCCTAATTCAAATAGGTAAATCCATGCGATAGAAGTAAGTGCAACAGCATTATTTTTTTCTTTATCATAAGATTTTAATAAAAGATTTAGCCCCTCTTGCGGGTTTCCTGTTAAATCCAATATTATCCCCAGTTGTGCTAATGCAGGTGAATAATTAGAATCCAACCTGAGGGCTTTTTCACATAAATGTCTTGCATCAGATAAGTGCTGTTCGGATAAATCCCATCCTGCTCGATATTGTTCAGTTTGAGCATTTGCAAGACAAACAATGGCGGGAACATATAAAGAGTCTTTTCTAACTGCTTCACTGAAAAAAGTTATCGCTAGAAGGTTATCATCTTTATTTTGTTTATCTCGATAATATATACCATGCAAGTACGATTCGTATACTTCGGGTGTTGTTTGGAAACGAGCCGGTTTGATTAGGTTGGGGTCTATCTCAAGTTGCTGTGCAATATTCTTTACAATTTTATTCTTTATCATAAAAATCTCGCCACGCGCAAGGTCAAAATTTTCTTTCCATATTTCCTTATTTGATCGGCTATCGAACAGTGAAAATTTTAATTTAATCCTTGCTACTAAAGCTTGCATATTGCCTTTGAGAAGATAATTCACTCCAAGTTGTTCAGCAATCGTGCTATCTGAAAGTTTTGAATCTCTGAATAATGCAGAGCTTTTTCTTGAAATCACTAATAGCTGAGGGATATCGGATAGATCATCGGTAATTTCGTCTGCAATACCATCTGAAAGATATGATTGTTCGGTTTCTCCAATATTCATGAATGGTATGATGGCGATCGATTTGCTGAGTGTGGTCGAAGGCGGTTTTATGATAAATGTTTTTATAATAAATCCAATCAAAGCAATAAAGATTACCAATAAAGGAATCCAAACGAATGTTACCTTGTGTTTTTTGGCCAAATATCTGATCGTTTTCGTTACATTTTTCCAATCCGAATCTGTGGCGATTTGCCCCGTTGCATCAGTAATCTGACTTTTAGATTGCAGCGTCTTTAGCTCACCAATCACCTCCTGCATACTCTGATAACGATCTTTAGGATCTTTTTGGAGTGCACGAGCAATTATGAGTTTGAGATCGAAGGGGAGAGCGCTTCTAAAAGTTTCAACCGGTAATGGATTTTCGTTTGTAATGGAGTACAGAAGTGCGGCTTCGAACTCACCACGGAACAGAAGCTTACCTGTTAGCATCTCGAAAAGCATTATACCTAACGACCAGATATCTGATCTCGCATCAACACCATCACCTCGTGCTTGCTCGGGCGACATATATGCAACCGTCCCAAGTGTTGTACCGCTTTTAGTAAGATGAATCCCTCCCGAAAGTTTTGCAAGTCCGAAATCAATAATCTTGGCAATACCATCCTTGGTGATTAAAACATTTCCCGGTTTAAGATCACGATGAATTATCCCGCGTTCATGTGCCTTTGCCATTCCCTGGGCGATCTGCAGTGAAAAATCAATAGCTTGATTTATTTCGAGAGGTCCTGCCGCTATCTTATCCTTAAGTGAATCCACATCATAACATGCCATTACAATGTACATCGAGCCATCGGAGGTTTCGTTGATCTCGTAAATGGTACCGATGTTCGGATGATCAATTACTGAAGCAGCCCTGGCTTCTTGTATAAAGCGTGATTTTTTTTCTTCATCTTCGCCGACATGTGATGGCAGGAATTTCATAGCAACACATCTACCGAGCTTGGTGTCTTCGGCTTTGTACACCACGCCCATCCCACCTTCGCCAAGCTTTTCTAAGATTTTATAATGTGAGATTGTTTGGCCAATCATTGCACACCTCCACCAGAAAACGGCGGATTTTTAATCCGACGAAGCTCCTTCTTTTGGAGCGTAGTCGGACCACCTTCACCGAGCTTTTCTAAAATCTTGTAGTGAGATATGGTCTGTCCTATCATAGAATCATCTATTGATTATAGACTCTTGATTTATTTTTCATTTAATTCAAAGGATTTTTGATAAGCCCAATATACTAAATGATTTATGGACTTTCAACAAATAAATATGATCATTTGAAGTTTGTTTGTACAAAAATCCAGATTGCTTTCAAGTGAAAATGAGGTTTACAAAGCATCACAGCTTTTCAGGTAAGCACTTCGCTTAAATCCGAATCTTCCAGAATTACATTATAGCTATGCGTATTTCCTGAGAAAATATGGAAAGTATCGAAGATTCGGTATTACATTTTAAAACAGCATTGCGGCTTAATTCGACAAACCTTCGGTCGCGTTACATATTGGGAATATTTGGATAGAACAAAATAAATTACAAGAAGCAATTAAAATAATATGCGATACATTTCTTGGAATCATTCAGGTATATTATCTTTTTTCTTCCTTGGAATTATTAAACCAATTCCTGCACCATAAATTGTACTGATATAAGGATTACTAGAAATCGGACAATTACCACCGTAGCAACCGATGAAATAGTAGTATGAAAATCCTAACACTCCACCAACGAAAGTGAACACTCCACGTTTAAACCAAATGTTAGTATTCAATTTCTGTTTTACTTTTTCAATTAATATTCTCATAATATCTTTTAGTTATGATGGTGCTCTTCGTGTTCATGATGGTGATGGTCGTCTTGGGGATTAATTGAGAGAAGCTCCTTGTTTATAATATTTTTGAGCGTATCTTTTGGTAATGCACCAACTGCCATCATCGGTTGACGATCCTTTGGGATGAATAATAAACTCGGGATACTTTGAATACCAAAAACGGAGGCAAGCTCTTGTTCTTCTTCGGTGTTGATTTTATAAAAATTAACTTTACCGTCATATTCCTTTGAAAGTTCATCGATCACCGGTCCAATAATTCTACAAGGTACACACAAAGGTGCCCAGAAATCGACTACACTTGGGAGTTCGCCATTATATTTCCATTCTTTATTTTTTTCATAATCAAATATTTTATTTTGAAATGTTTGTTTTGTTAGGTTTTCCGACATATGTTGCCTTAAATAGTTTGATTGATGTTATATATTTTTGTTAAATTAGATGCGTATAATATTAGAAAGATTCAATAATTGACTATCAATCCTCAAAATGATATATTCAATACATAAAATAGGAATCTTGTATGGCATTACTTGAAAATATTTCAGAAGATATGAAAATAGCCATGAAATCTGGTGACAAACTTCGCTTGGAAACACTTCGGATGATAAGAGCAGGTTTATTAGAGAAACAAGTCGAGAAAAGACCTTCAGGTGGTCTGACATCCGATGATGAAATGGCAGTTTTATTATCAGCAGCGAAAAAGCGAAAAGAAGCTATCGAAATATATCGCCAAAACAACAGAAATGATTTAGCAGATCAGGAAGAAAAAGAATTAAATATCATACAAGAATATTTACCGAAACAACTCTCTCAATCTGATATAGAAGATTTTGTTAAAAAGATAATTGCTGAACAAAACGCTACATCTGCAAAGGACTTTGGTAGAGTTATGCCTTTCGTGATGAAAGAGCTAAAAGGCAAAGCAGATGGAAAAGTTATTCAGGAAACAGTTAAAAAACATTTAGGAGGATAATTTATGAATACAACAGACATTCTAATTGTAGTTGGTATTTTACTATTCGTAGTTTTAGGAATCCGAGATGGGTTCTTTAAAAAGATATTTGGAATACTTGGTTTTTTAGGTGGATTAATTTGTGCTACAAAATTTATGGTACCTTTTGCTGAGACATTCATTGATTGGATAGGGTTTTCTGAAGAAATATCTTTAATTCTTGCTTTTTTCATAATCTTTATATTATTTGTTGTTTTAGTGAATTTATTCTATCATTGGTTTGGTCAGAGTGGTAGCGGTACAATTGAACTTTGGTCGAGAATTATAGGCGGAATTCTTGGTTTTGCTCAGGGTTTGGTCGCAGTTAGTTTGGTGTTGGTGATGTTCAGTTTCTATGATATACCTACCAAAGAGGATCGATCTGATTCCTTTCTTTATAAAGACACCATCAAAATCGCACCTAATGTTTTTAATTATATGACTAAATGGATTCCTGATTCAAAAATGTTCTTTGAGGAGATCAAAGATAAGATTAGTAATGTAAAGTTGCCATAAGTTTAAGATCTTCATGCGTGAGTTCCTTAATTCCTTTCAAAAATTAGAATTCGATAAAGTTAAAAAATATATACAAAGGTATGCTATTTCAGATTTAGGGCGGGAGCATCTCGATAAACTTATCCCTTCGTTTGACATAAATGAGATTCTGGATAATCTGATACTTGTTACTGAAATGAAGCTCCTTCTTGAAACAGACGATCCCTTGCCCCTCGATAATATTTCCGATATCCGCATAAGTTTACACCGTTCGGCAATAGAAAATTACATTTTATCGTCGGAGGAACTTCATAAGATTGAATTAGTTTTAATAACATCAAGAATAATACATACATATTTTGCTCGAAGAACGAAGCTGTATCCTCTTTTATCTACAAGAGTTAAATCGATTTATATCGAGAAACTTCTTGAATATAATATTCATCAAGCCATTGATGAAGATGGTAAAGTTAAGGATTCTGCAAGTAAAGAATTACAATCAATTAGAAGACAAATCATAGATAAAAGCCATACTATTAGACGAAATTTAGAATCCGTATTAAAATCAATTGCTGGTAGTGATTGGGCTCAGGAAGAAATTATAACAACAAGAGAAGGGAGGATGGTAATCCCTGTTAAAACCGAATACAAAAATCGTGTACCCGGTTTTATTCATAGTGCATCGGCAAGCGGTGCAACTGTTTACATTGAACCCGCTGAAACACTTGAAGTAAATAATGAAATTAGAACTTTATACTTTCAAGAACAAAGAGAAATTGAGAAGATACTTAAAGAATTAACTCGACAAGTTCGTGAGGTTAAAGATAACCTACTCCACAACATTCAAGTATTAGCCGAACTTGATTTTGTTCAAGCCAAAGCAAAGTATTCGATTGAGATGATTGGAACTCAGCCTGTAATGAAATCCAATGGGGAGATACGTTTAGTTAATGCTTATCATCCGCTACTCCTACAAAAGCATGGCAGGAGGGATGTGGTTTCGTTGAATCTTGAAATCACGGCTGAGTTTAATACAATCATAATAACTGGTCCAAATGCTGGTGGTAAAAGTGTAGCGATGAAAACAATGGGATTACTCTCATTGCTTGCTCAATCTGGTTGCCATATTCCAGCTTCATCAGAAAGTGAATTGAGAATTTTTTCAGATATTTTTGTTGACATGGGTGACGATCAATCTATTGAAAATGATTTAAGTAGTTTCAGCTCTCACTTGAATAATCTAAAATTGATTCTTGAAAATGCCAACGAGAGAAGTTTAGTACTTTTAGATGAAATCGGCTCCGGAACTGATCCTGTGGAAGGTTCATCAATTGCCGCCGCTGTATTAGAAAGTCTGACTAAATTGAATTCTATAAATATCGCTACTACACATCATGGTAATTTAAAAGCATTTGCATTTGAAACGCCAAGAATGCAAAATGCCACAATGGAATTTAACCAAACCACACTTCAACCAACATATCGTTATCGTTCGGGTGTACCTGGGAGCAGCTATGCTATAGAAATGGCTGAACGTCTCAATATGTCATCGGGAATAATCAAACGCTCTCGAGAGATCAAAGGGGGTGAAGCCAACAAGTTAGAAGATCTAATTCTCGATCTTGAGAGAAAATCGCAAGAGCTAAAATCGACGCTTGATAAAGTTAACGAAGAAAAATCTCTTTTGAATAATTTGAATCTTGTTTATCAAAATAAAATAACTTCTTTAGAGAAAGAAGTTAAAGATATAAAAGCTCGAGCATTGGATGAGGCAAAACATATTGTCAGGAAAGCTAATTCTGTCATTGAAAAATCTATTCGTGAGATAAAAGAATCATCTGCCGATAGACAAATCATAAAAAAAGCCAAAGATGAAATCAAGCAAGTCGGGAATGAATTTACACACCTACTTGAGGAAATAACAACTGCTCCCGAATTAAAAGATTTTAAAGTGGGTGATAAAGTCCATTTAAAACAAAGCAATACAGTCGGGGAAATAATTTCAAAATTAGAAAATGATTTCTATATTGTTCTAACTGGAAATATTCGACTTAAGGTCGATCAGAAAGAACTTTTAAAAGCCACAGATAAAGAAAAATTATCTGTTGTACCTATTCAGAGTAAATCGATTGAAGCAAACATAAAACGTGAATTAGATTTACGCGGCATGTACGGTGATGAGGCTATTTCGGAAGTGGATAAGTTTATTGATACGGCACTAATATCAGGCATTCATAGGATAGATATCATCCACGGCAAGGGTACTGGTGCCTTACGTAAAAAAATCACCGAGTATCTCAAATCGAATTCATCTGTAAAATCCTTTAGATTAGGTGAATGGAATGAAGGTGGATCGGGAGTTACAGTTGTTGAATTAAAATAAAAAATTAAATTATTTAAGTCATGTCGAAACATAAAATACAAAAAATTTTAGTAGCAAATAGGGGAGAGATAACCATCCGCGTTATGAAAACATGCAAGGAAATGGGTATAAAGACTGTTGCAGTTTATTCAGAAATAGATCAAGATGCGCTGCATGTTCGGATGGCAGATGAGGCGTACTTGTTGGGTCCTGCTCCCGCTCGTGAAAGTTACCTCCATCAAGAAAAAATAGTTGATATTGCGAAAAAAACGCAATCGGATGCTATACATCCGGGTTATGGTTTCTTATCTGAAAATCCAATATTCGTTGATCTATTAGAAAAGAACCAAATCATTTTTATTGGACCTAATTCCAAAGCGATACGAATGTTAGGGGATAAAACAGCGGCTCGTACATTAGCGAAAAGTATAAACGTACCAATCGTACCCGGAACAACTCAGCCGATCAAATCACTCGATGAAGCAATAGAAACCGCTCGAAAAGTTAGTTACCCGATTTTACTTAAAGCTGCAGGCGGAGGTGGAGGAAAAGGAATGAGGATAGTCCGTACTGAATCAGAATTAGCTTCATCACTGCGGGGAAGTCAATCAGAAGCCCTATCGGCGTTTGGTGATGATAGAATATACATCGAAAAGTATATTGAAACTCCACGCCATATTGAAGTTCAAGTGCTTGCTGATCATCATGGAAACATTATACACCTGGGTGAGCGTGAATGTTCAGTACAAAGGAGGCATCAGAAAATAATTGAAGAATCCCCTTCAACTATTGTAACGCAAGAGATTAGAGACCGTTTAACTAAAGCTGCTACTTCATTGATAAAAGCAAGCGGCTACACAAATGCCGGAACAGTGGAGTTCATATTCGATAAAGACAGAAACTTTTATTTTCTCGAAGTCAACACTCGACTTCAAGTTGAGCATCCTGTAACTGAGATGCGAGTTGGGATAGATATTGTTCGGGAGCAAATTGGAATCGCAGAAGGGAATCCACTTTCATTCAACCAGGAAGAGATTGTTTTCAATGGACATTCGATTGAATGCCGTGTTTATGCTGAGGACCCTACGAATAATTTTTATCCTTCGATTGGAAAAATAGTCTCTCTAAAATCACCAATAGGATTTGGTATTCGAGAAGATCGAGGGATTGAAGAAGGTAATGAAATTAGCTCTTATTATGACCCTCTTATTTCAAAGCTTGTTGTTTGGGCAAGAACGCGTAATGAAGCCCTTGAACGAATGAGAGCGGCATTAACGAGCTATGAGATATTCGGAGTGCGAAATAATTTATCATTGTGTCATTGGATAATGAACCATCCCAAATTTGTTGATGGGGATTTCGATACAAATTTTTTAAGCAATTATTTTAAGCCGGAAGTGTTAGCAAAAATACCGCTACTTATCTTAAAAGTTGGAACAATTGCATCTATTCTTAATAATCAAATACTCCCAACATCTCCAACTACATCAAAAGATGGTGAGATTAAAAGTAAATGGCGAACAAAGCTAATCGAACATATGAGATGAATTTATGGAACAATATAATGTTATAACAGCAACTGAAACTCTAAATGTTCAATGTCTCTCGGATGGTAATGTTTTAATTAAAGGAGAGAATATTTACTACCAGCTCATTCAAAATTATTCTGGAGTTTTGCGTCTTAAAATTGGTAACAATTATTTTAATGTTTATTGTAAAGAAATCTCTGAAACTGATTTTGAATTATGGATACAACATCATGTATTCAGATTAAAACTTGAAGATTCACGATCAAGATTACTTTCGCAGTTCAAAAAGTTTTCATCATCAACATTAGAAAATGTAAATGTTAAAGCACCGATGCCGGGATTAGTCAAAGCCATTGAAGTTAATCAAGGGGAAATTATTGAAAAGGGTGGAGGTTTAATAATTTTAGAAGCAATGAAGATGGAAAATGAAATACGATCAACTATCAGGGGTCGGGTTAAAAGCGTAGATGTGAAATTAAACAGCTCGGTGGATAAAGATCAGACATTACTGACAATAGAACCTATCATTGAGAATTTAAATAAATAAACTAAATGATTGAACCGATAATAGATTTAGAGCTTGCCATAAAGCATGGTCTAACAGAAGAAGAGTATAAAAGGATTTTAGAAATTTTAGGGCGGGTTCCAAACTACACCGAGCTTGGTATCTTCAGTGTCATGTGGAGCGAGCATTGCAGCTATAAAAATTCAATAGCTGAACTTAAAAAATTACCGCGAACGGGGGAGCGTCTACTCGTAAAAGCGGGTGAAGAGAATGCGGGACTTGTAGATATTGGCGATGGACTTGCCGTTGCTTTTAAAATTGAAAGTCATAATCATCCTTCTGCCGTCGAACCATATCAAGGCGCTGCTACCGGGGTCGGCGGAATAATGCGAGATATTTTTACAATGGGAGCAAGACCAATTGCGGCACTTAATTCATTACGATTTGGGAATCTCGACAATCCTCGAACACGATATCTGATGAAAGGTATCGTGAAAGGAATTGGTGATTATGGAAATTGCTTTGGTGTACCTACAGTTGCCGGTGATGTTTACTTCGATGATTGCTATAATGAAAACCCCATAGTTAATGCTATGTCGGTAGGTATCGTAAAGCATTCAGAAGTTGCACGAGCTGTTGCAAAGGGTGAAGGCAACATCGTAATGATTGTTGGTTCATCGACAGGTAGAGACGGAATTCACGGAGCTACGTTTGCATCAGAAGAAATTTCAGAAAAGTCCGAAAGTAAACGACCATCGGTACAGGTTGGCGATCCATTTACTGAAAAATTATTACTTGAAGCAACACTCGAAGCAATTAAAGCCGGGCTTGTTATTGGTATACAAGATATGGGTGCGGCTGGGATTACTTGTTCAACATCTGAAATGAGTGCTCGAGGGAAAAGTGGAATGGTGATCGACCTCGATCATGTTCCAGTGCGAGAAATAAATATGACGGCTTACGAAATCATGCTTTCTGAATCTCAGGAGAGAATGCTCGTCGTAACTACACCTGAAAATCAAGATGCACTAAAAAGGATATTCGATAAATGGGAGTTGAATTGTCGAGCGATCGGAACTGTAACAAATGATGATAAGGTAAAAGTTTTTTACCAAGATAAACAAGTTGCTGATGTGCCAGCCGAAAGTCTCGTGCTTGGCGGAGGTGCTCCTGTTTACTATCGTGAGGCAAAAGAACCAGATTACATTCACAAAATCAGAAATTTGGATTTTAATAAACTTCCAGAACCTATTAACTACAACGATTGTTTGTTGCAATTGTTAAGCTCACCGAATATATGTTCCCGGAGATGGATATACACACAATACGATACGATGGTTAGAACCAACACGATGGTTGAGATAGTAGGGGATGCAGCAGTTGTTCATTTAAAAGGCACAAATAAAGCATTAGCGATGAAAACTGATTGCAATCCGAGGTATGTTTATTTAAATCCCTATGAAGGTTCAAAAATAGCAGTAGCTGAATCTGCAAGAAATGTTGTGTGCGTTGGAGCTAAGCCACTTGCAATAACTAATTGTCTGAATTTTGGCAATCCATACAAGTCGGAGATATTCTGGCAATTTAAAGAATCAGTCCGAGGAATTGCAGATGCTTGCCGTGAATTGGGAACACCAGTTACCGGAGGTAATGTTAGCTTTTACAATGAAAATCCTGACGGAGCAGTATACCCAACCCCAGTGATCGGAATGATTGGTGAAATTAATGACATTTCAAAAGTTGTCTCGGCGGATTTTAAAAACGTTGATGATGTTATAATAATACTTGGTGATACATTTGGGCATATCGGTGGCTCTGAGTATCTGAGGTTATATCACAATAAAGTTTTTGGAGATTCTCCAAGTATAAATCTAATGATTGAAAGAAATCTTCAAACCGCCTGTTTGGAAATGATTAATCAAAGATTAGTTAATTCAGCACATGATATTAGTGACGGTGGATTAGCAGTGACGTTAGCTGAATGTTCGATTTATTCTTTTGATAAAAATAGACAATTAGGTATCCAGATTGATATAGACACAGATTTAAGAAGAGACTTTTACTTGTTCGGTGAAGATCAATCACGCATAATTATCAGTATTAATCCCGAAAATATGGGATTGATTGAATCTATAGCTAATCATTATAAAATCTATTTTAAGGTTTTGGGTAAGGTCGTTAAAAATAAATTTCAGATCAACAATTGCATCAATTTTGAGGTGGCAGATTTAGCAAAAAGATATAATGATACACTGAGAGGGAAGGCAGAAATTTTATAAAGAAAATAAAAAACTTAGTAATTACTTTACATAAGATATATTATCAGGCATTATATTGTTGTTTGGAAATTCCCATCAAACACCTTCTTAGCAATTCCAATTAGTTCTACGTTAGTTATTTCACTTCCCATCTTTTCGAATCTAACCTCCAATATTTCATTGCTACGTGTCAGTACAAAGATTTTATTGTTTAATTCTTTTATGAGTGCTGAAATAATGGCGGATGCAATTGCACCTGTGCCGCATGCAAGTGTTTCATCATCAACACCGCGTTCATAAGTCCTAATAGAAATTGTTTCTTTATTAATCACCTCAACAAAATCGACGTTAGTACCTGCAGGAGCAAATTTATCATAGTGTCGAATTAAAGAGCCAATCCTTTTAATACCGTTCTCATTTATTTCAGTCTTGATTATATTTGGAAGATCATATAAAAAAATAACAGCATGAGGTGCACCCGTATCAACAAAATGAGCTGTAACCTTTTCATTCATTAAATTTAGTTCCAAATTCAATCGTAATGAGTTAGGTGATTTCATCTTGAGTTTTATTTTATTATCCAAAGTAACTTCGGCGGTGTAAATAAAATCTAACGCTTCGAAATTAATTGTTTCAACAGCAACGGCATTCATAACAAATAGAGCTGAACAGCGTCCGCCATTTCCACACATTCCTCCATAACTTCCGTCAGAATTAAAATAATTCATTTTAAAATCGGCTTTATCGCTTTTTTCAATAATTATCAGACCATCTGCTCCAACACCATAACGCCGATTACAAATTATTGGAGCAAGTTTAATCCAATCAACGAAATATATCTCTGAACGATTATCGATTAATATAAAATCGTTACCAGCTCCAGTCATTTTAGAAAAATGAATCTTATTCGTCTGATTCGTATTCATAATTTATCGATACAAATGTAGTCACTCTTTTGGACTAAAGTCCGTATTATTTTTTTA
>JASEHD010000082.1 GCA_030019075.1 Bacteroidota bacterium | reverse complement strand
GGAGATCGAAAACCATTTGTGTTCCTTCAAACTGAATTTGACGAGGATGCTCCGATGTTCTCTCCAGACATGCGTTGGATTTCGTACGTGTCGAATGAATCAGGAAAGATGGAATTGTACGTTCGCCCCTTCATCGGCGCAGACGGACAACCGGTAATCAATCAAATCGGAAAATGGCAGGTTTCAACAAATGGTATCTCACTTGCTTTTTTCAATAAGTGGAATCGAAACGGAAAATCCTCCAGAGGCGGACCAGCCTCTGGCTGGGAGATTTTCTATATGTCGACCGATAACAAACTGATGGCGGCTGAAGTCAAAGCCATCGGCTCAACGTTTGATGTAGGACTCGTACGACCACTCTTTGAAATGAAAGTGAAAGGCCAAGTTTATTTTTCCGATGTCACCGCGGATGGACAGAAGTTTCTCATGGTAGTTCAAGTCGGCGGACAATCGGTTCCCCCGCTAACACTAGTAACAAACTGGGATGCCGGGCTGAAGAAGAAATGAGGAAACTGTATGATTAGTAAAACCATATCGCACTATCGCATCTTCGAGAAGCTCGGCGAGGGCGAACTCGTCCGCCGAAACTCATCATTCAACGGAGAAAGCCAATGATAGGAACCACAATTTCTCACTATAAGATACTCCAAAAAATTGGTGAAGGTGGAATGGGCAGTGTCTACAAAGCCCACGACACAAAACTCGACCGAGACGTGGCGTTGAAATTCCTTCCTGCTAACCTCACTGCGTCGCATGACGACATCAAACGCTTCGAGCAAGAAGCCAAAGCAATATCTGCTTTGAATCATCCGAACATCGCAACAATCTATGATGTTGATGAAGTGAATAGACAAAAGTATCTCGTGCTTGAGTATATTCCCGGCGGAACACTAAAATCAAAATTGAAGCAGCTTAAATCGGTAGACAAAGAGTTTTCAATTAGTGATATTATTGAATATGGGATTCAGATGGCAGAAGCATTAGCTCATGCTCACCGCCATCAAATAATCCATCGTGATGTGAAGACAGATAACATGATGCTAACGGAGGAGGGAAAAGTTAAGCTTACCGATTTTGGATTGGCGAAACTCCGCGGCAGCGTACAGCTTACGAAAACAGGCAGCACGCTTGGTACAGCAGCATACATGTCGCCAGAACAAGTGCGAGGTGAAGAGGTTGACGCGCGTTCTGATCTCTTTTCCCTAGGAGTTGTATTATATGAGCTTGTGATATCGCATCTGCCGTTCAGAGGAGAGTTTGAAGCGGCTTTGAGTTATTCGATCCTGAACGAAAATCCATCATCTGTAAGGTCATTAAGAAAGAATGTACCGTTATCACTTGAACAAATTATCAACCGATGCTTGGAGAAGAACAAAACAAAACGGTATCAAAATGCTGAGGAAATCATCACTGCACTTAGGGAGGTTCAGCAGGAAATATTGCCAGCGATTAAGGTGAAAAAGAAAACAAGTAAACTTGCCATGATTATTGGAGGTGCTGTCATAGTTGTTGCTCTGATTGTTCTTGCCTATTTTCTCGTACTTCGAGAAGAGAAGCCTGTATCCCGATTGAAGATGATTGCAGCCCTTCCATTTGAGAACCTCGGACCTGCTGAAGATGAATACTTCGCTGATGGACTCACAGACGAGATTACTTCACGCCTTAGTTCAATCAGCAAACTTGGTGTGATCTCACGTACCAGCGCCAATCAATACAAGAAGACTTCAAAAGCACTCCCGGTTATTGCTAAAGAACTCGGCGTCGATTACATCCTTGAAGGAACTGTTCGATGGGTGAAAACAGGAGCCACCGATAGAATTCGAATCACTCCCCAGCTTATTAAAGTCTCAGGCGACGTGCATCTCTGGGCAGACAACATGGATCGAACGCTCGATGATATCTTTGCCGTCCAGACGGAAATCGCCACGCGAGTTGTGAAGTCCCTCGATATTGTACTGGGTGAAGGTGAGAAAAGTTCTATCGAAGCGATTCCAACAAAGAACCTCGAAGCATATCAAGCATACCTGCAGGGGCTTTCCCTTTCTAGTAGGAAAGATCGTACCAGTGCGGATATGGCAATAAAGATGCTTCAGCGCGCAGTCGAGCTTGATTCAACGTTTGCACTAGCGTATGCACGACTTTCTTATACTCATCTTGGATACTTCTGGTATGGATACGAGCGTGTGAAAAATCGCATATCGATGGCTAAGGAATGCCTCGACAAAGCATTTAAGCTCCAACGTGAATTACCTGAGGCATACGTCGCTCTTGGTTATTACTACTACTGGGGTTTTCGGAACTATGACCAGGCACTCAAGGCATTTGAAGTGGCTGAAAAGAAACTCCCTAACAATGGAGATGTTATTGCATCTATTGCTTACATCTGGAGACGGCAGGGGAAATTAGAGCAAGCAGCAGAACAGTTGAAAAAAGCGTTCGAGCTCGATCCGCAAGATGCAAGCCTTGCAATGGAGGTTGGTACTTCACTCTGGGGGAATGGCAGGTATGCTGAGAGTGAAGAGTTTCTTGAGCGTTCCGTATCGCTGATGCCTGATCAGAAAGACGCATACATTTGGAAATCTGAAATGTACCTGAGGTGGCATGGCGACACGAGGAAGAGCCGAAGCGAACTTGAGCGAATGCCAGCGCAGTACAAACCTTGGGTATATCTGAATCGGCTGGATATATATGAACGTAACTATAAATTGGCATTAGCCCGTCTTGCGAATGCACCTGAGAGCACATCTGTTGAGCAATTATGGATTTACCCAGTCACTCAACTGAGAGGACTTGTGTACTGGTTCATGGACGATTCGGCTCGTTCCCGGGAGTCATTCGATTCTGCCCGGATGTTCTTAGAATCTGAAATCAAAAAGAGACCCGATGATTACCGGCTTCACAGTTCCCTTGGGATTGTGTATGCCGGTCTGGGACGAAAGGATGCGGCAGTACGGGAGGCAGAGCTTGCTGTTGAGCAGCTCCCACTCTCTCTGGATGCCTCTTTTGGTGGGTTTCCGCTTGTGCAATTAGCTCAAGTCTATGTAATGGTTGGAAGGTATGATGATGCACTTGATAAACTGGAATACCTCATGTCGCTTCAACGTTGGAAAATGTTTACTCTATACATTCTTCGACTTGATCCGATTTATGATCCGCTCAGAACCAATCTGAGATTTCAGAAGTTAGTGTCAAAAAGAGATTGATTCTATGATTGGTCAAATAATATCACATTATAAAATTCTTGAGAAACTCGGCGAGGGAGGAATGGGCATCGTTTATAAAGCTCACGATACTAAGCTTGACCGAGACGTTGCACTGAAGTTTCTCCCACACTACCTCACGAGCGATCCAACTGAGAAGGAACGCTTCTACCACGAGGCTCGCGCAGCCGCTGCCCTCACTCATCAAAATATTGCCGTCGTTTATGAAATTGGTGAGTATGAAAATCCCGCCGCCGCAGGGAAGCAGATTTTCATCGCGATGGAATATGTGGAGGGAAAGACTTTAAAGCAGTTAATAGAACACGAACCTCTTTCAACCAAAAAAGTTCTTGATATTGCGATTCAAGTCTGTGACGGGTTGGCTGCCGCACACGAGAAGGGCATTGTTCACCGCGACATTAAATCGGAAAACATCCTGATTACCTCTAAAGGTCAAGTGAAAATTACTGACTTCGGGCTTGCTAAACTCAAGGGTGCTACAAAGTTAACGAAAGCCGGCTCAACATTGGGAACTGCGGCTTACATGTCGCCTGAGCAGGCACGTGGAGAAGAAGTCGATCAACGTTCGGACATCTTTTCTTTCGGTGTCGTACTGTACGAGATGCTTACAACACATTTGCCGTTCAGAGGGGAACATGTTGCCGCTATTCAATACTCCATCGTGAATGAAGAACCACAGCCGCTTGCTCGTTTTAACGAGAAAGTAACAGATGAAATTCAACATATCGTCTCGAAAGCGTTGGAGAAAGACAGAGATGACAGATATCAGCACATCGATGATTTGCTTTCTGATTTAAGACGTGAGCGGAAAAAGCTGGAGTATGCCAAAGCTACTTATGCTGCTACTTCACTCGCTCATGAAGGTATTTCTGAGACTCGATCTAAAGCGAAGAAAAAATATTTCAAATATGGTGGAATCGTTACAGGTGGATTGATTCTGTTGTTTGCAGCATATTTATTATTTTTCAGACAGGCAGCCGACAGCGGAACGAAAATTCCTATCGCTGTTATAGATTTTGTTAATGAGACAAACGATAAGGAGTTGGACGGTCTTTCCGGTTTGTTGATCACAGACCTTGAGCAATCACGACGACTTGAAGTATTGACCCGATCAAGAATGTTCGATATTCTTAATAAATTGAAAATGCGAGATGTCGATCATATAGATGAGGAAAAAGGAAAGGCAATCTGTGCGAACTCAAACATAAATTTAATGGCTGTTGGAACTGTAAAGAAATTTGGTGATATGTACACAGTCGATTTGAAAGTGATTGATTTAAAAACAGGCAAGCACGTATTTGCAGCAAAGGCAGATAGAAAAGGAAAAGAATCCATCCCTTCACTTATCGATGAGGTAGCTGAAAGAACCAGAACGGAGCTTCAAGAGCCATCTGAAAAAATCCAGGAAAGCAATAAGAAAATTGCAGATATCACAACCACTAATCTTGAAGCTTATCAACATTATTTCCTCGGAGAAAATTTAATAAATAAACTGAAATTCAATGAAGCTACTGAAGAATTCAGGAAAGCCATTGCAATTGACTCTCTTTTTGGACTTGCATACTACCGACTTGCATATGCCATTGCCTGGAATATCGGAACCGAAGAGCTTGCAAAAATACCGATGCATAAAGCAATGTCATTAATCGAGAGAATCCCCGAGCGTGAGAGATATCTTGTTCGTTCGGAATATGCGCGCATCGAGCAAAACATGGAATCTTCTTTGGCAATGTTAAGAGAAATGGAAAAAGTTTATCCTAACGATAAAGAAATGACGTACCTCATCGGTGATTATTCTTGGCATTTGGGTAAATTCGACGATGCAATAAAGTATCTTGAAAAAGTTTTATCTATGGATCCTAACTTTGAGCGTGCCCTTCAACATTTATCGTGGGCATATCAAAGCATAAAAAAGTATGACAAGATGCTTGAGATTGCACACCGTTACGTATCGGTTTCAGGATCATACGAGGCATATCAACTTGTTGTCGAGGCATGTATATCATTAGGGAAAATCAATCTGGCATTTAGTAAATTGAAATCTGCTATAGAACTATTTCCGGCAAATTATTCTTTTGTGAGATTATTGTCATCCTTATACGCATACAAAGGCATGTACGATGATGCAGAAAAAGAATTGAAAACGCTTACAAACGAGGATCAACCTGTAGGCGCAAAACGTTCAGGCTACGGAAGTCTTGCTTTATTTTATCCATATCTTGGAAAGTATAAAGAAGCAATGATTGCATCAGATAAAAGCATCGAATTGTATTTGCAGTTAAAAGATACCTCAAATGCTGAGACTGCAAGGATATCCAAAGCAATAATCATGTACAATGGATGGAATAATATCGAGGATGCATGGAAGGAAGCAGAAAAGACATTTCCTAATAGAAATAGAATCGCAAGCGGTAATTATTTAGGGGGATTGTCATTACTTCAATTGTATCACGGCGATTATGCACAAGCCGATAGTATTACAAAGTATTTTGGATATTGGCACGTTTGTATTCTTTCGATGATTGAGAGTGCAAAACGGAATTGTGCTAATGCCGAAGTGCTTGCTGACTCGGCACTGAAGATTAGCCAGCAATATGCACAGATATTTGTTTTGTATCCATTGGCAGAATGTCAGTACGATGCCGGATATTTGGATAAGACGATTATATCGTTAAAGAAATTGCAATCGCTCCACGATTTTGATAATTTAGTCGAAGCGAGACCAATATTTTATCCTAAAAGTTTCTATATTTTCGGCAAGGTTTATGAGAAAAAAGGAGATAAGAAACAAGCTATGGAAAATTTCAGAATATTTTTAAATATCTGGAAAAATGCCGATAAAGATTTACCTGATTATATTGATGCAAAGAAACGTCTAGCAAAACTCGAAGGGATTGCAACGAGATGAAATTGAAACTATATTTAACGCATAACTGAAAAAGGGCTTATGCAAAGGAAATTTAAACGTCAAATATCGTCATTATCGCAAATTTTTAGCTTCGTGAGTGAGTTTCTCACATCATATCAAGTCGATGAATCGATTTTATTCTCAATCAATTTAGCAATAGAGGAATTATTTACTAACATAGTCAAATACAATAGGACAACGAATAGCGACATCACCATCGATATTACAAAAGTAGAGGAAAAAATAATAGCAAAGGTAATCGATCATAACTGTGATGAATTTGATGTAAGTAAAACTCAGGAAGTCGATATAACCCGGCGTTTGGAAGAGCGCAAAGTTGGTGGACTTGGGCTTCATTTAGTGAAAAAAATGGTTGATGACATTAAATATGAATATTCAAATGGTGAAAGCAGGATAACATTTACTAAAAATCTGGAGTAAATATATGTTCGATGTAAAAATTCTTGAAAACAACAATATCGAATTTTCTGGACGGCTTGATGCAACACAAACAGAGCAGGCAGAAAAGATACTTGAGCAAGTTAATACTTCATGTACTTTGGATATGAAGAGTCTTGAATACATTTCCAGTGCAGGATTAGGCATTCTGCTCATGCACCAGAAAAGGTTAAAAGATGCAGGACATGCCTTTAGATTGATCAATTTAAATAAACATGTTAGGGATGTATTTATGTTAACGGGATTTGACCAAATTTTTGAGATTATGTAAAAAAATGCCCGCACCACCAACTTTTTTACTTTTCAATTGTATTTAGTAATGAATGCCGTTGATGATCATATTCTTGTCAGAGAGTCACTTGATGGTAATCGGAAAGCTTTTGAACAATTAGTCAATAGATATTATAAAAAAGTATTCAATGTCGCTTTTCGAATAGTGAATAACAGTGATGCTGCGGCTGATGTAACGCAATCTGTTTTTTTGAAAACGTATGAACATCTTGATAAATTCAAAGAACGCTATAAATTTTTCAGTTGGCTTTACAAAATCGCGATCAATGAATCATTAAATAATGCAAGAGATAGAAAACAGATTAATTCGATTAATGATGATTTTGTTTCGATAGACAAAGGACCCGATGAGAAGTATAATGATTTGGAAAAATGTGAACGAATACAGCAAGCACTTATGAAAATTGGAATCGATTATCGCACAACTATTGTACTTAATTATTTTCATGGTTTATCATACGACGAAATCGGTTACGTTTTAGAAATTCCGGCGAAAACTGTGAAATCTCGACTGTTTACTGCGCGTAAGCTGCTGCGGAATATTCTGATAAAAGAGGAACTATAAGTGATTGACGAAAAATATATTAAACTTATTAACCAAGAAATAGATGGAATAAATTCTCCTCGCGAGAGTAAGCGATTGAATAAACATCTGGATCAAAATCCAGAAGCACGGAAATTGCATAAAGAATTATCTGCATTGTCATCCTTGTTATCAAAAATCCCAATCGTTGAACCACCCGAGCATCTGGAGAAAAACATTCTCAAATCAGTACCATTCAATACCACAACAAAACGAGCAAAAAAACAGTCAATAATACAATCCTTTATTGAATTCCTTTTCGGTAAAAAAATAGATTTTGCTTATGCTTTCTCATTATGGATTATTGCAGGGGTTGTCCTTCTTTCAATAGTTTACAGCGTTTTCTTTAAACACACCTCGGTAAACATTACCGATCTGTATGGAACAATGATTATCAATCAACCCGTGGGTAATTTTCATGTTTCTGAACGGTTACTAATTAATGAAAACAATGTACAAGGAGACGTTCAACTTTCATATTCTTCGGATGCCCTCCTTGTTGAAGTAAAACTAAACTCACAGAGCGAGATTGATATTGGGCTGGAATTCGCACAAAATGAATTAGTTTTCCAGGGATTTAGAAAATATAACGCTGTGGATAACGATCTATTAGTTAATAATAGCTCGGTGCGGTTTTCACATAAAGGGGAAAATAATTATCTTATTGTACTTGGACGTACAACGGCAAATCTTTCTCCAATCCACATGAAAATATTTTCTTCCGAAACGTTAATATTTAGCAATGATCTTGATATTTGATAGAAGTGAAACAAAACAAAACTTTACATTGGATGATTTGTATTTATAGTATAGACAATCAATTAATTCTACTAATCAACTAAATCATTAATTAATTAAAAAGGAGGTTTGTATGAAAAACAAACTAGTATTTATAGGGATGGCTGTTGCGGTTGTCGTTGTGATCTATTTTGCATTCTTATACCCGTGGCCGGAAGGCGAGGATGTTACTGGAACTATTGGTGGGGTGAAAAAATACGATGCAAAACAAATCGACGATAAAGATGTCAAACTTGCAGGTGAACAATTTACAGATGCAGAACGAGCTGATATGGATAAGCGTATCGATGCTATGGAAAACCGGATGGCAGAGGAAGCGCGTGCTGCAGTTCTAACTGCGAGGGCAAATTATCTTGTCGAAAGACTTGCCCCTCTACCGGAAATGACACGCACAGCTCCTTTATCGATGGAAGCTCAGGTGGCTCGATTTGAAGCAAAATTACTCGAACGATCCGCAGGACTGCCGCTTGCTCAACGCATCGATAATATAGAAAAAAGACTTGCACCGTTACCAGACATAGAGCGTAAAGCAAACTTGAGCATGGAACAGAGGATCAACAATCTTGTAAGTCGCTTGGCAGCATTACCTGAGGTATCGCGGACTGCACCATTACCTATGGAAGCAAAAGTTCTCCAACTTGAAGCGATTATGATGCAGCGGACAGCGGGTTTGCCGTTAATGGAAAGAATCAACAACTTAGAATCACGGTTGGCACCATTACCAGAAGAAGCACGTAAAGCTGATTTATCTCTTGAACAGAGAATAAATAATCTCGTTAGCCGATTAGCGCCAGCTCCGGAAGTTTCGCGGACAGCAGATTTGCCGTTAGAAGCAAAATTGTTGCAAATTGAAGCAATAATGATGGAGCGAACAGCAAGTTTACCGATTTCTCAACGAATTGATAACATTGAGAAGCGGCTTGCTCCGTTACCAGAAGCAGCTCGAAAGGCAAACTTGAGTTTAGAACAAAGGGTTAATAATCTTGTAAGCCGTATGGCACCACTGCCGGAGATTTCCAGAACGGTGCCATTACCAGTTGAAACGAAGATGGCTCAAATGGAAATCAGAATGATTGAGAGGGCTGCTCAACTTCCGATGTATGAACGTATTCAGAATATCAAACGCCGATTAGCCCCTGATGAATGGGCATTGACTCTCCAAAATCGATTAGATAATCTGGAACATCGTATGAATTTATCTCACGATCAACGAACGGCTGGATTGAAATTGGCTGAACGCATCAACAATCTCGAACAGCGATTAGCACCGATGCAAATGGATAGTAGAAAAAACATACCTCAACAAGAATAATATATAAATACATCTTTTTGTTCTGGATTAGGGATTCAGGTGAAGAATGGTAATATCTTCACCTGAATATTTTTTCCATAAATAGTCTTAAAACAATTCGTTTGCAAGGTATATTGCTCATAATATCGAGTCATGCAATTTAAAAGGTTAATATTAATCTTCTTACTTTTAGTATTCTACTGCCAGAATCTTACTTCTCAGTTCTATACTTTTGAAACACCCAATCTAAGATTGCTTTACTATGATCAGAATCATTATTATGTAATCCCACACCTCCGACGTTGCTTTGAAAACTCATTTAAATTTCACAGCAAGCTTTTCAACTATGTACCGACAGAAAAAGTAACCGTGCTTTTTCAGGACTTTGACGATTACGGTTATGCCGGAGCAACATCACTTCCTTTTAATTATATGGTATTGGGTATCGAGCCATTCGAAAATGTATACGAAACATCCCCAACTAACGAACGACTGAACTGGGTAATGAATCACGAATTGATGCACGTAGTCTCAACAGATAAACCCTCGGGGAGTGATAATTTCTACAGGTCACTATTTTTTGGGAAGGTGTCGGCGATTAATGAGAATCCTCTATCAATGTTATACAGTTACCTCACAACGCCGCGAAAATATACTCCTCGTTGGTATCTTGAAGGTATTGCTGTTTTCATGGAAACATGGATGGCTGGCGGTATCGGGCGGGCGCAAGGTGGATACGATGAAATGGTTTTCCGAACTATGGTTTCTGATAGCAGTTATTTTTATGATTTTGTGGGATTGGAATCTGAGGGAACCACTGTTGATTTTCAAATTGGGCAGAACTCCTATTTATATGGAACACGTTTCGTGAGCTATCTTGCATATCAATATGGTCCCGAGAAAGTGTTAACATGGTTTGATCGTACGGAGGATAGCAAGAGAGATTATACTTCACAGTTTGAGTATGTTTTTGGAGTACCTATTGACGTTGAATGGGCGCTTTGGGTAGAGTGGGAACATCAATGGCAAAAATCTAACCTTGATTCGATTCGGCAGTATCCGCTCACAGAGTTTCGATATATTTCACGTGAACCATTAGGTGCTATTTCCAGACCCTACTTCGATTTTTTAAAAAATCAGCTATATGCTGCAATTAACTATCCTGGTCAACTCGCACGTATTGTCTCAATTAATATCGCGGACGGGGAAGCCAAAACAATTTGTGAAGTATCCACACCAGCGCTTTATTATGTATGTCATTTAGCATTCGACAGGGCGAATCAGCTATTATTTTATTCAAGTAAAAATAATAAGGGATGGCGCGATCTCAATGTTGTAAATGTGAAAACAGGTGAATCAGAATTGCTTATAAAAAATAGTAGAGCAGGAGACCTTGCATTCAATCCTGTTGATAAATCGCTTTGGGGGATACAGCACCACAATGGATATTCAACGATCGTCCGATTCCCAAATCCATATTCGGGCTGGAATGAAATTATTAGGTTACCGTATGGAAGAGACATGTTTGACATCGATATTTCTCCTGATGGCAAGTCTCTAATCGGCTCGCTTATGGAAATAAGCGGCAAACAAAAATTAGTAAAAATGTTCATAGAGAAATTGCTTGTCGGTGATGGTGAATTTGAGGTATTAGCTGAGTTTGAAAATAACTCACCGTTGAACTTTGTCTACTCGCCCGATGGACATTATCTCTACGGAAGTACGTATTACACAGGCGTTTCCAACATTGTTAGATATGATTTTGACAATAAGAAAACTGAATGGTTAACTAATGGTGAAACCGGTTTTTTTAGACCTGTACCAATATTAAAAGATTCACTCGTTTGTTTCCGTTACAGCGGAAAAGGATTTATTCCGGTAATGATTTCAAATGAACCGCGGGAAGACGTAAGTTCCATTAGTTATCTTGGGTATGAAATTTCAGAAAAGCACACGATTGTCAAATCATGGTCTCTCCCATCACCGCTGACGATCAACCTTGATTCACTTACACTTTTTTCGGGTGAGTACAAGGGTTTGAGCAATATTAGATTAGTCTCAGCGTATCCAATTGTAGAGGGTTACAAAGAATTCGCTGCAGTTGGCGCCCGTATCAACTTGATGGACCCGTTAATCTCACATGACATTAATTTGTCCGCCGCTTATACACCGAATAAATTCGTTCCAAAAAATGAACGATTCCATCTTGCTTTTAATTACAATCATTGGGGGTGGAAATTTAGTGCTAATTACAATCGTTCAGATTTTTACGATTTGTTTGGACCTACAAAAACAAGTCGAAAAGGATATTCGGCTGGTCTTCAATACAACGATTTTTTGATTAACGATAATCCGAGAATTCTTGATTACACTCTTGGTGTAACAGGTTGGGGCGGGCTGCACCGATTGCCGGATTATCAAAACGTAGACGCAAGCTTTGATCGCTATATTACGGGAAACTTCAGAATGAGTTATAAATATTTGCAGAAATCACTCGGCGGGATAGAAGCCGAAGAAGGTATCCGTGGACAAATTGTTATGCTTGATAACTATGTAAAAAAAAACAATTTCCCACGATGGTATGCAACTGCCGATTATGGCTTCTTGCTTCCAATCTCACATTCGAGTATCTGGTTTCGCAGCTTTTTGGGTTATTCAATTGGTGATAGAAGCGAGCCCTTTGCAAACTTTTACTTCGGTGGTTTTGGTAACAACTGGGTTGATTATCATAGTGCCAAGCGATATCGGGAGTATTATACTTTTCCAGGTCTTGAGATTAATGAAATAGGTGGAACGAACTTTGGAAAATTATTAATCGAATGGACATTACCACCTCTGCGTTTCCGCCGACTTGGATTTGTAAATCTTTATTGCAACTGGCTGCATCCTACAGTATTTTCTTCTATTATTGGAACGAACATCGACCGTAAATCTGGACAGCAGATATTTATGAATGTTGGCTCTCAACTTGATTTAAAAATTGTTCTTTTCTCCCGGCTTGAATCAACATTATCAGTCGGTTATGCTTTCGCACGGGAGAAGAACCATAAGCTAACAAAAGAACTCATGGTTTCCCTAAGAATAATGTAATCTATGATGGCAGCAAACATAGTTTTTGGTTTGACACCGATTTTTATTTTTCTTACTGCATTAATTCTTCTCGACAGCTTCAAGCTTGTCAAGCTTCGCTCAATTTTACAAGTTATTATTATTGGATCTTTGATTGCGCTTGTAGCTTATGGAATCAATACCATAGCTATGAACGAGCTGCGATTGAATGCCACCCACTATTCACGTTATGTTTCACCGTTTATTGAGGAAATCCTCAAAGCATCGTTCATTATTTTTCTCATTCAATCGAGAAAGATTGGATTCATGGTTGATGCGGCTTTATTTGGAATGGCGGTAGGTGCGGGTTTTGCCTTCACTGAAAATATTTTTTATCTGCTGCATTTAAGTGATAATAACATTCTTCTATGGCTAATCCGGGGATTTGGCACTGCATTGATGCATGGCGGGGCGACTGCTATATTCGGAATAGTTGCACGAAGCATGTTCGACACTTATCCAAATAAATTTATTCGTGCATTCGTTCCCGGTTTATTGTTATCAATTATTATTCATTCCTTTTTTAATCATTTTATATTTTCTCCCGTTATTTTGACTGTACTTATCATCATTCTCTTACCAGTATTGATGTTGATCATTTTTAAGCGGAGCGAAGAAATTACCCGTACATGGCTTGGCAAAGGATTAGATTCAGACCTCGAATTGTTGAATCTGATTATGACCGGCAATCTACCCGATTCAAAAATTGGAGCATATCTTCATCTACTTAAATCAAGATTCCCACCTGAAGTTGTTGGTGATATGTTGTGTTATATAAGAATCTGCACCGAGCTTGGCATGAGAGCAAAAGGTTTGTTGTTGATGCGCGAAGCAGGTTATGATGTACCGATAGATGCAGAGACATCTGAGAAATTCGATGAGCTAAAGTTTTTGGAAAAGAGTATCGGTCCGACAGGCAAATTGGCAATATCACCTGTACTTCATATCAGCGGCCGTAGTCTCTGGCAGTTAAATTTGCTTGAAAAATAATGATTTTAAGCTTTTTTTAAGCTGCATATCCATCTTTCATTTTTTTTCTTGACACTTCGATAAATAATACCTAACTTTCAGATGAATTTTAAAATCGGGACCTGATTAATATTGGTCCTGGAGGTTAACATGCTTAATTGATATTCATAATAGTACGAAAATGGAAAAAATCGTAATTAGATGGCGCCTTGTGTGTTTATTTTTTGTGCTAATCATTTTTTCGTGTGAGTTATGGACGCAGCATATTCATTGGCATACGGACTATGAAGAAGCAAAAAGAGAAGCACTGCTCCAGACGAAACTAATGCTCATCTTTTGCAATGATAATAAAGAACAGAGTGAGAGAATGTTAACAGAAACATGGAGTGATTCATCGATTGTATCCTTAACCAATAATTTTATATGTATCAAATTATCTCTTGTCGAAATAAATGGATTTATACATTGGGGCAAATATGATAAACTAAGCAGAATGTACCGCGTTAATGTTTTACCGACTACATTCATTGCCGATCCGATGGGAAAGATTTTTCTTAAGGAAGAATATTTTATACATGCTGGACGCATGAAATTTATTGTTACATCACTTCCAAGAAATCTCTTTGAAGTATATCTTGCGCTGGATTTACTTCAGAAAGATCTGAAGAATGTAGCGTTGAAAATTGCCGTTGCCGATGCATATCATAAAATCAGAGTAGCTCATATCAGCAATATGTATTATGAAGAAGTTATGGAGACCGATACATTTAAAACTGATAAAAATATTGCAGAACATGTACAAACACATCGCGCGATTAACTTTCAGTTGTTAGGGGAGCTAAAAATAGCGATAGATATGTTTGAGGAGTTATTGGATATATATCCTGAGAGTGTGAATCGCCCGGCGCATCTCTATTTTTTAACGAAGTTGTATTTACAAATCCTAAACGAAGTAATGGCAAATAACTATCTGACGATATTGCGGAAGCATTATCCGGCTAATAGATATACCCTTTTAGCGGAAGACCTCTTTAAAAAATAATTTAAAATGAACCCCCTTCTAACTTCAGATTTAAAAGTGAAATTTTTAGGAATTACCCCGCTCTTAAAGGATA
>JASEHD010000081.1 GCA_030019075.1 Bacteroidota bacterium | reverse complement strand
TGTGCCTGTGGCTTGGTAGTGTAGAAGTGGAGTCTACGACTCGTAGAGAAAGTATAGCAAGAAGAATGTTTCCCTTAGATCGACTACCAGACCACATAATCGCACCCATACCGTACGCCTTGAAAACCTATGTTATTTATTTAATAATGGCAACAATTAAAAAATTGAAAAGCAAGAAAATAAATTTATGCCTCTGTGAATCAATAATCAATATAATAGAATCAATTACCGATAAATATCATGTGTGCCGATATTAATAAAATCAACTATTTCCTTTTCAGTGAACGCAAACATTATTCGATACTGCCCAACGACAGTAAATGCCCAATATTCTTTGTACTTACCATGAAGTTTATGCGTTTCAAGACGTGTGTCAAAAGGGTCAGCACGAAATATTGCTTCTTGTTCTTTGGCTTTTACCTTCACCATATGAGGTAATTTTTTGTATACCCTCTTGAACTTCGATGAAACACGAATGATCATTTTACTCTAAATCGGATAACGAGGAAATAACCTTTAATTTACCTTGTTGTTTTTCCTTTTTATAAATGGCGATAGCTTCTTCGGTGTCTGTTTCCTCTTTTCGTCGCTGTTTTAAAATTTTTTCGATTGTCAAAAATTCTTCATATTTTTTTCTTGGAATTATCACCAAATCATCATTTTTTATATATTTTTTTGAAATCGTAATAGGTATCATATTTTTTCCTTATTTTTTCATGATAAATTGTTATATCCTATATCGAGCTAAACGTCATTCTCTCGATCAGTATGTAACGCAACAGAAATATATCCATATCAAATGTCCCGGAAAAATATATTAAATTTTACATTTAATATAAAACATTAAAGCTCAAAATCAAAAAGAGATCAGGGGACATAGTTCTTAACAATTCATCCGTAATCAACGAAATTGCACAGTATTTCTTGTTTGTTATATCGTTTACTTCTATATTCAATGAATTAGATTGATATTATTTCAA
Organism: Bacteroidota bacterium; assembly: GCA_030019075.1. Classification (GTDB taxonomy): domain Bacteria; phylum Bacteroidota; class Ignavibacteria; order UBA10030; family SZUA-254; genus JASEHD01. The sequence goes on along the minus strand of JASEHD010000081.1, from coordinate 13,987 downwards.
ATGGACTTTATTACAATATTTCTAATCGCCCTCGGTTTATCGATGGATGCAGTTGCCGTTGCAATCAGCATGGGTTTATCCATCAACTCGTTAAGAATTCGCCACGGTTTACTTATTGGTTTATTCTTCGGTGCATTCCAGGCAATCATGCCCGTACTTGGCTGGGCTGCAGGACGAGGATTGAAAGATTTTATTTCGGGTGTTGATCATTGGATTGCATTTGGATTGTTAACGATTATCGGTGTGAAGATGATTTATGAATCGATAAAGGGAAGACCAATGAACGATAAGATCAAACAATTGAACATATATATTCTTTTCATGTTATCAATTGCTACAAGTATAGATGCATTAGCGATTGGAATCAGCTTCGCCTTTTTACAAAGTGAAATTATTACTCCTATCTTGATCATCGGAATAGTAACATTTGTATTATCATTTCTCGGAGTGGGATTTGGCAAGCATGTAGGATACTTGCTCCCGAAAAGGATCGAGATTGTGGGAGGAATCATACTCATCGGTATCGGCACAAAAATATTGCTCGAGCATCTGGGGTTGATTAGTTAAATGTGACAGATGATTATGTTATTTCCAGATGCAGTATGATATTTACCACTGAGACACTAAGTTCACTCAGAAGCACTCAGTAATAATTACTTTTTCCACAACCCCACCATTCATAAAAAATAAACAAGATTAAACACTCTGTTTTTGGATATATCTCGTAAAATTCATATATTATCACGTTTTTAAATCATCATTTCTCGCAGGAAGCTGAGAAAATTAATGGAAATATTTAAGGAAATAAATGAACGAAGGGAAAATTGTACAGGTAATAGGTCCTGTTATTGATCTTGATTTTTCAGGTGGAAAACTTCCAGCCATTTTGAATGCAGTTAAAATCCCACGGAAGAATATTGAAGGAGTCGAAGATGAATTAATCTGTGAAGTCCAGCAGCACTTAGGCGAAGAGCGTGTCCGTACTGTTGCTATGGATTCGACCGATGGTTTAGTCCGAGGGATGAAGGGATACGACCTCGGTACCCAGATAGAGGTTCCCGTTGGGCCAAGTACATTAGGCAGACTTATCAATATTATCGGGAAAGGAATCGATGGTTTAGGACCAATCAATGGTGAGAAAAAATATTCTATTCATCGTCCACCTCCGTCGTTTGAAAGTTTAAGCACACGCCGGGAGATGTTTGAAACCGGTATCAAAGTAATTGATTTGCTTGAGCCATATTCGAAAGGTGGTAAAACGGGATTATTTGGCGGTGCGGGTGTTGGTAAGACTGTTATTATCATGGAGTTGATTCATAACATCGCACTTCACCACGGAGGATACTCAGTATTCGGTGGTGTAGGCGAGCGAACCCGTGAGGGAAATGATCTTTGGCTCGAAATGAAACAATCAGGTGTATTGGAAAAAACGGCACTCGTCTTCGGTCAAATGAATGAACCCCCCGGCGCTCGGCAGCGTGTTGGATTGACTGCATTGACTATGGCTGAATATTTCCGCGATGAGGAAGGAAAGGATGTTCTCCTCTTCATTGACAATATTTTCCGATTCGTTCAAGCTGGCTCCGAAGTTTCTGCATTGTTAGGACGCATGCCATCGGCAGTTGGTTACCAGCCGACACTCGGAACAGAAATGGGTGAGCTGCAAGAGCGTATCACTTCAACGAAGAAAGGTTCTATTACATCCGTCCAAGCCATTTATGTTCCTGCCGATGACTTGACTGATCCTGCACCCGCAACAACATTCAGTCACCTCGATGCTACAACTGTATTGAGTAGGCAAATAGTTGAAATGGGAATTTATCCAGCGGTAGATCCGCTCGACTCAACATCGCGGATTCTTGACCCAAGCATTGTAGGTAATGAACACTACGACGTCGCGAAAAGAGTGAAAGAAACACTCCAGACTTATAAAGATTTACAGGATATCATTAACATTCTCGGTATGGATGAATTATCGGATGAAGATAAGCTGACAGTTGCGCGTGCGAGGAAGATACAAAAATTCTTATCTCAACCATTCTTCGTTGCTGAAGAATTTACTGGCATGGCGGGCAAGTATGTAAAGCTCGCTGATACGATTCGCGGATTCAAAGGCATCATCGAGGGAGAGTACGATGACATTCCTGAGAATATGTTCTATATGGCTGGGCAGATAGAAGAAGTTCTTGACAGATACAAGCGTGAGGCAGCTTAGCTTTGACCATGGCTGATAAAACTTTCAAGCTCGAAATCGTTACACCAACAAAAGTTGTTTTCAGAGGTGATGTTGTTAGTTTTACGGCACCCGGTGTAATGGGTAGTTTTCAGGTTTTACACAATCACGCACCAATGCTGGCTGAAATCGGGATTGGCACGGCAAAGCTTCGTGATGCTAATGGGACTGAAATTGTTTACGCAACAAGCGGTGGTTTTGTTGATGTATTGAAAAATCAAGTGATAATGCTTGCTGAAACAATTGAGATTTCAGATGAGATTGATATTCCCCGTGCTGAATCTTCAGGTGAACGCGCCCGGCAACAGTTAGCGGATAAATTATCAGAATCTGATCGTGAGGAAATAAATGCAGCTTTAAATCGAGCATCTAATCGGATACGAATTGCTGAAAAACGATAAAAATTATTTGAATTTAAATAAACCCGCCCGATTACCATGATCGGTGTGGGTTTTTTTTAAAATGTTTCAGAGTTGAGTGATTATATCTAATCAATGCGAATAACACGTGCAGAAATAGACCTACAAAAATTACACAATAATTTTAGAGGTATCCGACAGAAAGTTACTGATAAAGTCAAGGTGATGGGCATTGTGAAAGCAAATGCTTATGGTCATGGGCTTGTTGAAATATCAAATGCATTAGCGGCGTATGGTGTTGATTATTTAGGAGTAGGATTTCTTGAGGAAGGTATTTTACTTAGGCAGAATGGTATTACGATCCCCATCCTTGTTCTCGGAGGTGTGCTTGGAAGTCAAATCAAAGAATTTCTTCAATACGATCTTGAGATTACAGTTTCCTCGCTTGAGATTGCCGAGCGTATCGAACAGGAGGTACATAAGTACAATAAGAAGAAAGCACGTGTTCATCTAAAAATTGATACGGGTATGGAACGGATCGGTGTTCATTCAGAAAATGCACCGCAATTTGTGGAGCATGTTTGTCGGTTGAAGCATCTCGATGTGGTAGGAATTTACAGTCATTTTGCTTCTGCTGATGAAAAAGATAAATCATACACTAACTATCAGATGGAACGATTTAATTCTGTTCTAACTAAAATCCGTGATATGAAAATTGAAATTCCGTTTATACACATTGCAAATAGCGGAGCAATACTCGATATGCCGGAAACATATTTCACGATGGTTCGGCCCGGAATCATAATTTATGGAATATATCCGTCTCAAGAAACATCCGGAAGTATTCCTCTGCAGCCAATTCTTACAATGAAATCGAATGTAGTTTTTATTAAAGAGGTTCCAGCGGGTACAAGTATTAGTTATGGTAGAAAATATTATACATCTAAGAGGACTCGTATTGCTACAATTCCTGTTGGTTACGGCGATGGGTATAGTCGCAGGTTAACTAATAAATGTGAAGTGTTGATTCACGGTCATCGTTTCCCTGTCGTTGGTGTTATCTGCATGGATCAGATAATGGTTGATATAGGATTCGATATTAACGTCCATGTCGGAGATGAAGTAATATTACTTGGGAGCGATGGAGAACAAAATATTTCTGTATGGGAGCTATCAGAGAAAAGTGAAACGAATCCGTATGAATTTTTAACAGGTATTGCGGCACGTGTGCCGCGAATTTTTAATCATTAATCTGCAGGAGTTATATGCCAAATGTTTATGCAGTAATAATGGCGGGCGGTGCCGGAACGAGATTTTGGCCCCGAAGCCGTGAGAAATCTCCTAAACAACTATTGGAAATTGTTGGAAAAGGCACGATGATTCAAAACACAGTTCAAAGAATCAGCGATCTTATCGAACCGAAAAACATCCTTATTGTAACAAACAAAATTCAGAAGCCATCTCTCGAAAAGCAGTTTCTGAATATCCCTAACGAAAATATCATAGTTGAACCTCTGGGTCGGAATACCGCACCCTGCATTGGCTTGGCTGGATTGTTCGTCAGGCGGATAGATCCGGATGCGGTAATGGTTGTGCTGCCTGCTGATCATATTATGCACGACGAAGAAGAATTCCGTCGAGTCCTTCGCCTTGCTATCTGGGTTGCATATGAATCGGGGAAACTGATAACAATCGGTATTCAACCAACCCGACCAGAAACAGGTTACGGTTATATCCAGGTGATCGATGAAGATGATGGGACGAATCCGTATTTTGAGCGTGGAATTTACAAAGTGAAAACATTTGCCGAGAAACCAAACCTGACGACTGCAAAACAATTCCTCGACAGTGGAGACTTCCTCTGGAATAGCGGTATGTTTGTATGGCGTGTCAATACGATCATGCAAGAAATTGAACAACATTTACCCGATATGTATCAAGAGCTGTTAAAGATTGATGATGTAATAGGCAGTGATAAGTATACCAATGTCTTAGAAACTACTTACCGAATCATTCGAGGCATTTCGATAGATTATGGTGTTATGGAAAAAGCAAAAGAAGTATATGTCATTAAAGGAAATTTTGGATGGAGTGATGTTGGTTCATGGGATGAAGTTTATCGAATTTCCGGGAGAGATGATAATGGTAACTCAGTAACCGGTCAAGCGTTCCTCCACGATACTAAAAATACACTCGTTTACGGAGGCGATAAATTTATCTCAACTATTGGTGTTGAAGATTTAATTATAATTGCAACAGATGATGCTGTTCTTGTCTGCAAACAAGGGCGATCTCAGGATGTTAAAGAGATTGTAGATTATCTTCGTCGGAAACAAAAGAACGATTACCTCTAATGCCGAAAAATATCACTTTCATTAATTTGTTTGTAATCGCTATATTATTTGGTGGATGTGTAGCTTCACCGCGATTTACATCGGAAAGATTTTCTAGCGCAACAAGCGAAACATATTCAATGATTGAAGAGGGTATTGCATCATATTATGCTGATGAATATAACGGGAGACAGACATCGAACGGAGAAATTTATGATATGTATCAGATGACAGCGGCACATCAAACACTGCCGTTTAATTCACGTGTTCGTGTAACAAACCTTAATAACGGTAAAACAGTGGAAGTCAGGATCAATGACCGAGGTCCGTTTAAAGATAATCGGATTATCGATCTTTCTCTGGCGGCAGCAAGGTCATTAGAGATGATCGGTCCTGGTACGGTAAAAGTGCGGATCGAGGTTATTGAGCTTGGTAGTTCTTCAAAAAAAAATCCCAAATAAATTAAATGCCTAAAAAACTTATTTCAGAACGAACCATACTCGATGCGGCAAAACGCGGAGAGAAAATAATCTTAGCCGATGACGATGTTATCGTAACCGCTGCTGCGTATGATCGTTCTAAACAAATAGGAATTAAGATAGAGAAGAAACATGAAACTGTAAAACCTGTCCACCAAAGTGGAACGCAGATGGAACCGACTCCATCAATCACAAAGTCATCATCGCAAAGTGTCGTTGATGCAGTAATTGCCATCGGAAGCGATCATGGTGGCTTTCAATTGAAAGAGGTGTTGAAACCATTTTTAGTCGGTCTGGGTTATAAAGTTATCGATATCGGTACAACAACCGAAGAAAGCTGTGATTATCCCGATTATGCATACGCTGTCGCAAAGATGGTATCGACTGGTGAGGCATCTAAAGGAATTATGATAGATAGTGTTGGGATTGCATCTGCGATGGTTGCGAATAAAATTGTAGATGTTCGCGCTGCATGTTGCTATGATGAATATTCGGCGCGAAGCAGCCGGGAACACAACGATGCAAATGTTATGACCTTGGGCGGCAAAGTACTTGGATCTGAATTAGCCAAGTCCATAACGAAATTATGGTTAGAGACACCTTACGGTGGTGGTCGTCACCAAAAGCGGTTAGATAAAATTACAGAAATCGAATCAAGAATAATAAAATAAATATGAAGCTAAAGATTTGAAAGTTCATCAAAATAATATTGTTACCTGGATTGTTCTGTTAGTATTTTTTCTGTTGCTGACGGGTTCAATTAATACGTCAAAGTTATCTATCGATGGTATTCTATATTCAGATAATAATTTTGCTCATCATACTCCTGAGGTAGTCCAAGGGATAAATTCAGATGTGGAAAAGATCGGTTATGAGCAGGTTCAGCTAATCAAGAAATATTCGGATGGATTTGGGGTTGATTTTAAATTAATCATGGCGATTATAAAACACGAGTCACAGTTCGATCAAAATGCAATCAGTGCACGAGGCGCCATAGGTTTAATGCAATTGATGCCTCTTACCTCAAATGAAATATCCATTTTATTAAACAATCATAGTACCGATTCACTTGAAGAAAATATACGGAACGGAGTTTATTATTTTTCTAAATTATTAGATCTTTTTTCTGATTTAGATACGCATAATAGAATATGCCTTGCCCTTGCGGCATATAATGCGGGTCCCTCACGAATCTATGATGCACAGGACCTTGCTGCCTATATGGGTGAAAATCCAGCAGATTGGTCGGTGATTCAGAGAGCGCTGCCGCTTCTATCAAAGAGGTTCTATTCATTGCATCGATCAGTTTGGAGTGATGGTAGACCACCAAATGGTTATTTTGGAAGCTGGAGGCAAACTATTTTTTATATCGAAAAAGTGATAAAATCCTATCAAGAATATCAAATAGAGATAGGATAGACGGTTTTAATCTATCATTTCTCTTATTTTTTTGTAGATTCGTAAAATATTCCTTGACTTCTGGATTGAATTGTATTATATTCTCATAGTCGGAACTGTGGAAAGTAAATTAATTTTGCTGACATTTTTCTAATCATCAAATCCTAAACGAGCGGAATATCATTGTGCGGGGAGATGGCTAGAATTTCATAAAATGAAAGTCGATGGCGCCTTTGATTATGGCTTGTCTGGGAGACGGTTCACATAAGGCAAACAGCGCCGTCGACTTTTTTATTTTAAATTAAGGAAGAAGAATGGCGCACGCTATAACAGTTGTCCAAAGTCCGTTCTTATCACCTTCAGCGCTTTGAGTTATATTAAACGATTTAACTATCTTGCCGCTCATTTTATATTGCTTTTCTCTCTCGTCCCAGGCGGTATTAGAATCAAACTCTACACCGAGGGTAGTAGCAAGCATTGTTGCAGCGAGATCCTCGGCATACTCGCCGGCTTTCTCATCTGTTTCTCCAAATGGATGATGTTCCGAGAGATATCCGTATGCTGAATTATCTGCCGGGGTAGCTACACCTATTGAAGCAGCAATTAAACGATTAGGTTCATTCGTTGCATTTCGTGCTAAAACTGTAAAAGTAATTTGACCCGCTTGCAAGAACTTCAAACCTTCATCAGCCGGAATTCGTTTGCAGCCAGGTGGGAAGATGCTTGATACTGTTACAAGGTTGCACTTCTCGATATTTGCATCTCTCAATGCCAACTCAAACGATTGTAAATAGTCCTTATGTCGACCCACGCCTTTGGTAAAAAAGATTTTCATTGGAACGTACAATTTCTAATAATCCTTTATGATGTTATTAATGTTGGAAAAAATAATATTCTATTTAGCATATTCACGTCTAAGCTGTCGTTCAATCTCTCGTTTTGCGATTGCTTCACGTTTATCATAGGTTTTTTTGCCGACTGCCAGTCCAAGCTCTACTTTCGCGATATTATTCTTAAAATAGATTCTTAATGGAACAAGTGTTAATCCTTTTTCAGCGACTTTTCCTACAAGCCGCCGAATTTCCCGTTTGTGCATCAGCAGTTTTCTATCACGCTTAGGATCGTGATTGTTGATGTTCCCTTTCTCGAATGGACTCACGTGCATTCCGATGAGCCAAACCTCACCATTCCTTAATATCGCATAACCATCTTGTAAATTTGCTGTCCCAAGTCTGAGTGATTTGACTTCTGTTCCTTTAAGTGCAATTCCCGTCTCAAACCGTTCTATGATGAAGTAATCATGAAGAGCTTTACGGTTGGTAACTACAGTTTTTTCTGTGACTGTACTTTCATTGGTCATCGCGATATGCACTATTTTTCTAATTCATCCATAGGATTTCGTCGGATAACCATCAGGATTGCAGCTTGAGGAACTATGAGGTATTTTTTCGACTCATACTCAATCTCGATTGCCTGATCTTTGATAAAAATCGCGTAGTCTCCCTCCTCGACTTGGAGAGGAATATATTTCACAGGGTCTTTCGGAGTTGGAGACCATGATTCTTGATCGATGAAGCTTGGATTTGGGATCGGATAGCCAGGACCAACTTTAACAATGTAACCGCTCCAGATTTTTTCTTTTTCTTTCACAGTTGGTGGAAGATACAGACCTGCTTCTGTTCGCTCTTTGTCGCTGTCCGAAATTATTAACGCTTTATCGCCAACAACGATCATCCGTTTTCTATTGAAATCTTCCATGTGAATTATTTTGAATCTTTTTCAGTTATTTAACAAATACCCACTGACCTGTAATACATAATTTACACACTTCATTTATAAAATCATAATGAAATCTTTGTCTATATTTAACTTCGGGGAATAACTCTAAAGAGTCCCGTCCCGGGAAATTATTTTTTACTGAGAAATTGTTTCAAATGCTCAAAGTTAGTGAATATTTCTTCAGTACATCCAAGTATCCAGCCCGGGATATCATGAGGTGCAACCGAAGTAACAAGATAAACAGGTTTATTAAAATACTTTGCCATTGTAAGCTCACCCTTTGTGCCCGCTCCTTTTGCGGCACCATCATCCCAATAACATATTACATAATCTGACCGCTCGGCGATTTCCTCACAATCGATCTTAACAAGTTGACGAACGATTTTTTGATAGAGTTCGACGTTTGTTTTCTTGATTTCCCGGAAATCAACATTCGGATAGTGCAGGTTAAAAAACTCATCGCTTTCTTTGTTTGGATTAAAAACTGAATGCGTGAGGTTCTTCTCAATCCACTCCTGCATTTCTTTACGCCAATTTGCACCCTCACCATCGGCATATTCCATTCCGCCAGAAAGATAAACTCGCATATTGTTAACCAAATTTATAAATGTTCAATGTTGGAAGGAAAATAATATACAACAGCCATAATGTTATACCTACAACGATAGGTATCGAAAGATTGTCATCGATTTTTACAGGAAGAGCTTCAGTAATAGTTCCGACAAAAGCAGCAACAATACTTATCAAGTATTCACTAAGTTGATATTCGATTTTGGGACTGACTGCAATAACAATCAATGCACTGAAGAAGAAACCCGCACTGCCTTCGAGTGACTTAGAAAAAAAGCGATGTTTCCCGAACCTCCGGCCGATTAGTGCAGCGGTTATATCGCTAATAATAAGGATTGCGAAACTTGCAACCGTAATAATCTTAGGAAAAATGATAACACAAATAGTTGCTGAAATTAAAACATAGGTAGCGCCATTCAAAGTTTTTCGTCTCTTGTCGCTCTCATGCTTCCGAAGCATAAATCCAAAGTATTTATAAAACCAATCCTCGATAGGTTTGTGATAATGCCGGGCGATATCGACGGTAAGAAATGCAATGGTGAGAGGAATCAGAATATAAAGGATAATTGATTTTGGTAAATAATAGTAAGCGATTGGAATTGAAAGTGAACAAAGGTGAATCGCTTTACGAATTATTTCGATTCGATAATCATGTTCAATGAGTGGTAAACTATTGCTGCTGCCACTATCCGCTGATTTGATTTGTCCGATGATATCCTCTAACGGATGATTTTTATTTCTCATCTATAGCAGGGGTTGTGTTTTGATTCTGATTGTTCTCACGCCGCTCAATTTGAGGAAGCTCTTCACCGCGAATAAGCTTGTCAATCTCATCGCCATCTAATATCTCCCGTTCTAATAATGAATCAGCGAGTCTATTAAGTATGTCAATATTAACCGTTAGGATTTTATCAGCACGCTCCATACCGTCGTCTACAATCTTTTTTACTTCTTCATCGATAATCACCGCGGTATTTTCAGAATAATTTTTAGACCGGGTAATTTCTCTGCCTAAAAATATTTCTTCCTCTTTTGTTCCATATGCTAACGGGCCTAAGCGTGGGCTCATTCCCCATTCACAAACCATTTTATGTGCAAGGTTGGTTGCACGCTCGATATCGTTACCTGCCCCTGTGGTAAATTGATTGAATACGAGCTTCTCTGCTGCTCGCCCTCCGAGAGCATAAGTAATCATCGCTTCAAGGTATTCTTTTGAGTATGTATGTTTTTCGTCTATCGGTAAATAAGTTGTAACACCAAGCGCTCTTCCTCGCGGAATGATAGTAACTTTATGTACAGGATCGGCTTCAGGTACCATCTTCGCAACTAAAACGTGGCCAGATTCGTGATATGCTGTTATCTTTTTTTCCGTATCCGATATGATCAAGCTTTTTCGCTCAATACCCATCATAACTTTATCTTTCGCTTCTTCGAAGTGCTGCATGCCTACAGCTTTATGGTCTTGTCGGGCTGCCAATAACGCTGCTTCGTTTACCAGATTTGCAAGATCAGCGCCAGCGAGCCCCGGAGTACCTTTTGCTAAAATTGATAAATCAACTCCCTCATCGAGTGGGATATTTCGGGTATGAACTTTCAAAATTCCTTCACGGCCACGCACGTCAGGTCGATCAACAACAATCTGACGATCAAAACGCCCCGGGCGGAGTAATGCGGGATCGAGTACATCTGGACGATTGGTTGCAGCGATAATAATGACACCGCTGTTCTGTTCAAAGCCGTCCATTTCAACAAGCAATTGATTGAGTGTCTGTTCACGTTCATCATGTCCTCCTCCAAGTCCCGCTCCACGATGTCTTCCTACCGCATCAATTTCATCTATGAAGATGATGGCTGGTGCTTGCTTTTTCCCAGTTTCAAATAAATCTCGTACACGGCTTGCACCAACACCTACAAACATTTCTACAAAATCTGCTCCTGAAATTGAAAAGAACGGAACACTCGCTTCACCGGCAACAGCGCGGGCTAATAATGTTTTTCCGGTTCCGGGCGGTCCTAATAGCAATACACCGCGTGGGATTTTTCCGCCGAGCCGTTGAAACTTTGCCGGCTCTTTCAGAAATTCAATAATCTCTTGAAGTTCAACTTTTGCCTCGTCAGCGCCAGCGACATCTCGAAACGTTACTTTCGGTGCTCCTTCATTTAAGAGCTTTGCGCGGCTCTTGCCAAATGAAAATATCCCTTTTGTACCTCCGCCTTGCATTCGACGCATGATAATCAACCAGACAACCAAAAGAAGTATCCATGGCAGTGTGCTTAGTAGTGCATTCAGCCATGTATTGTCATCTTTGGTGATTGTAAACCGAATCCCTTTATCGTTCCAGGATTTTATCATTTCACCATCAAGATAAGGGAGTGTAATTACGAAATGTTCGAGTCTGACTGTTTTGCCGCTTGATGTTACAACATCAGCCGGACTCTTAAGCATTCCATGAAAATCATAATTATTGATATCTGATTTGTTTACATTCGCAGAGCTGATCATCCCATCGTTTAATAGTTTTTGATACTCGGTGTAGGCAAGCTCGAACTCTGCTACATCTTTTGTGCGAAAGAGAGTCATGATGATAAATACACCAAGGATGATCGCCGACCAGCTTAGAACGACCTTCATCACTTTTGACCAGTTAAAATCGTCATCGCCCTTCATAGGTTTCTTGGGCAAGCGGTTTCGCCTTTGACGAATGGGCTTCTTCTGTTGATCGGTCCGTTTATAATCTTTATTATCTTCCATATCCTTTGTTTTCAGTTTTTCTTTTCATCTGCTAATTTATAAATCGCGGGCAAATTTCTAACATTCTGAGCATAATCGAGTCCATACCCTATCACAAAAACATTTGGTATCTCAAATCCAATATAATCAATTTTTACATCAATTTTGAGCGCCTCTTTCTTATGCAACAACGAAACTATCTTGAAAGTTTTCGGTTTATGGAGAAAAATAAGCTTTTTAATGAAATCGATCGATAGCCCGGAATCAACAATATCCTCAACTACGATGATATCTCTTCCTCCGATAGTAGCGTTCAGGTCTTTCAGTAATGAAACATGGCCTGAGCTAATCTTGGCATCACCGTAGCTTGAAAGTTTTAGAAAGTCGACCTCGCAATCGATATTGATGTTTCGAATAAGATCTGCCATAAAGATGAATGACCCATTGAGTATTCCAATGAAGATCGGGACTTTTCCTTTATAATCTTTGTTGATCTGACGTGCTAAGTGTCGGATACGTTGCTGAATTATTTTTTCTGTTAAGTATATTTCAAATTTGTCGTTATGAATCTTTATATATTTTTTCATCTATATTCTTTCGGTCGTGGAATGTATTCAAGTTTGATGATCTTCTTTGTTTTAGAATTAATTTTAAATCGCTCGTCTAACCGTTTGCCGCATATCCATACAATATTGTTATCGGATATTAGAAGAGGAATCATTTGTTTCTCAAATAACGGAAATTTTTGGTCAACAAAAAAATCGCTAAGCTTCTTTTTTCCTTTCATGCCTAACGGAATAAACCAATCGCCCTCTTGCCATGAACGTATGATGAGATGTTTTCCGATTTTTTCTGCATCGATATATTCAATATTTGGGTCCACCGAGATTTCAGCTTTATCGACTTCCGAAGATGCAAAACAAAACGCTTCGAATTGGTATTTCCGATTCAATTCAATCGTGTAAGAATATGGCGTGGTCTGGAAAAAGCGTTTGAAAACAATCTGGTTCCGGTTTCGATAGATTATTTTATTTTTGGTTAATGATCCTGATGAACCTGTTTTTGCTCTGGAGATGTTCAACATTGTGTGAACGGTTCCGGAGTCGATTTCTGAGTTTGTGAATTCTTTCCCGATCTGGAGGAGTAACTGCTCCTGTATGAATAATGGATGTTGAAAAAATCTTTCAAGATTAATAATAATTTCGTCTTTTGATGATTTTTCTATAACTCCAGTACGAATTGTTTCTAACAATGAGTTAATATAATCCTCGAGTTGATTGAAGGTACCGCTCATACGATTTAGTGTAGCGGTTAGATTTGGATTGATATTGTTTAAGATTAGTGGAATGATTTCCAGACGAATGAAGTTACGCGTATAATCACTTTTTAAGTTGGATGAATCCTCGCGATACATAAGTTTTCGGTAATGGGCATATTCCTGGATGTCAGTGCGGGTTGCAAAAAGTAAGGGACGAATTATCGCTTGATCTTTCCGGTAAACAGGAATACCTGTAAGTCCGTGTACACCTGAGCCACGAAAAATATTTAATAGGAGAGTTTCAGCATTATCATCTGCATTGTGTGCTGTTGCAATTTTCTGAAAACCAATTGAGCTACATAGTTTTTTAAAGAAATCATAGCGGAGATTACGAGCAGCTTCCTGAATCGAAAGTTTTTCCGTTTCTGCAATCTGTTTTGTGTCGGCACACTCGACATAACAAACGAGTGATCTTTTCTTTGCGGCTGAGCGAACAAACGCTTCGTCGTTAGCCGATTCTTCCCCACGAAGCTGGTGATTGAAATGTGCAATGGCAAGATCGAGCTTCCAGCGTTGTTTTTCAACGCACAACAAATCAAGTAAAACCATCGAATCGATACCACCGCTGACAGTAACGATAAGCTTCTCGCCACGCTCGATGAGATGGTTTTTGTGAATAAACTCTTGAAATGAATGAAGTAACGGTTGTTCCGCCATAAATCTATAAAAAAATACCTTTCAAGAAAAACCCCGAAAGGATATCACAAGTAGCGGAGGAGGGAGTCGAACCCCCGACACACGGATTATGATTCCGTTGCTCTAACCTACTGAGCTACTCCGCCATGTT
>JASEHD010000080.1 GCA_030019075.1 Bacteroidota bacterium | reverse complement strand
GGGAAATATTATAACGACCGGTTATCTTGATCATAAACATTGTATACATCATCTGAAATCGGCGGATGTTTTATGGTTGATGTTAAATAACGATAAGCAATCACCCGGGAAATTATATGAATATTTAGGTTTGCGTAAACCGATTCTTAGCTGCGTTCCAGAAGGATTCATAAAACAAACTTTAAAAGAAGCCGGGGGAGGCATCATTGTTGATCCGTTAGATGTAAATGGAATTGCAAGGGCAATACTCGAGTTTTATAATCTTTCGCAGCTGAATAAACTTCCACAACCGCAGGAAGGGGTTGTTCAGCAGTACAACCGCATAGAATTAACAAACGAGCTTTCAAAAATATTTGGATTTTTAGTAGTCGAATGAAAATTCTCGTAATCGGTTCTGGCGGACGTGAGCATGGACTTGTTTGGAAAATCAAACAAAGTCCGCTCGTTTCAAAACTTTACTGTGCCCCAGGGAATGCCGGTATCAGCTCTATAGCCGAAATAGTTCCAATAAAAGCAACAGATAAAAATGCGCTGCTATTGTTTGCAAAATATGAGGGAATTGATCTCACAGTTGTGGGACCCGAACACCCGTTGACGGAGGGAATTGTTGATCTTTTTGAATCAAACGGTTTGAAAACCTTTGGTCCATCCAGATTGGCGGCAGAGCTTGAGGGGAGTAAAGTATTCTCAAAGCAGTTCATGAAAAGGTACGATATACCAACAGCCGAGTTTCGATCTTTCAATATCGAAGAGCGTTTTGATGCAGAGCGGTATATAAATGAAGTACCTGTACCAATAGTCATCAAGGCAGATGGGTTAGCGGCAGGTAAGGGTGTAACAGTTTGCGAAACAAAAGAGCAAGCACTGGAAACATTGGATTCAATGTTTGAGCAAAAAGTTTTTGGTGAAGCGGGATCGAAAATAGTTATCGAAGAATTTTTAGTCGGGGAGGAAGCATCCGTGTTTGCGTTAACCGATGGGAAAGAGTATGTTGTTCTTTCACCAGCACAGGATCACAAGCGAATTCTTGATGGTGATAAAGGAAAAAATACCGGTGGTATGGGTGCGTATGCACCGACATCGATTGTTACGGATGAAGTTTTAAACCGTGTGAAGCGTGATATCATTCGCCCCACACTACTCGGCATGGCAAAGGAAGGACGACAATATAAAGGTTGTTTGTATATTGGTTTGATGATTACGGAAACGGGACCTAAAGTTGTTGAGTACAATTGTCGCTTCGGTGATCCTGAAACTCAAATAGTTTTACCTCTCATTGATGAAGATATCGTTCCATTTTTATTTGAAATAGCTAATGGTAAGCTTTCAAAAACGAAGATTAAGTTAAAAAATGCATCAGCCGTATGTGTGGTTATAGCTTCGAGGGGATACCCTGACAGGTATGAAGTAGATAAGTCCATAGTTGGTTTAGATGCAATTAAGGAACAGAATGTTGTTGTTTTTCATGCAGGAACAAAGTATAATAAAGATGATATTGTTACTTCAGGCGGCCGCGTGCTTGGTGTTACTGCTATAGGTGTTGATTTAGAAGAGACTGTTGATGAAGCATATCGTGCTGTTGAGAAAATTACATTCGATGGTGCGTACTATCGGAGTGATATTGGGAAAAAAGGAATTGAAAGAATATAAGGAGAAAAAGTGAAGATACTAATAACTGGCGGTGCTGGATTCATTGGCTCTCATGTTGTTGATGCTTGCATCGAAGCAGGGCATTCAGTCGTTATCATTGATGATTTGTCAACGGGCGATATCGAAAATGTGAACGAGAAAGCTACGTTTATCCAGATGGATATACGTGACGAAACCATTGACCGACTTTTTGATACTCACAAGTTTGATGTTGTGATTCATCATGCGGCACAGATGGATGTTCGGAAATCAGTGGAAGACCCAAGCTTTGATGCTTCGGTAAATATACTTGGAACAATTAACTTGCTTGAAAATTGTAAAAAGTTTGGTGTGAAGAAATTTATATTCGCTTCAACAGGTGGTGCAATTTATGGTGAGCAGGATTATTTTCCGGCTGATGAACAACATCCAGTAAGTCCACTTTCACCTTACGGTATTGCAAAGTTAGCAGTTGAAAAATATCTATATTATTACAATGCGGTTTTCGGACTGCTTTACATTTGTCTGCGATACGCCAATGTTTACGGTCCCCGACAAAACCCTCTTGGCGAAGCAGGGGTTGTCGCTATCTTTTCTAATAAGATGTTTAGTGGTCAACAGTCAATCATCAACGGTGATGGAAAACAGACGAGAGATTATACTTATGTCGCTGATGTTGTGCGGGCTAATATGTTGGCACTTGATTATGATAAGTCGGATATTTTCAATGTAGGAACTGGTATTGAAACAGATGTAAAAACTTTATTTAATTTGATAAGAAAATATACTGGTTCGAATTGCAATGAAAGACACGGAGATGCAAAGAAAGGGGAGCAGCAGCGAAGCGTACTTGACTACTCATATATTCAGAAAGTTCTTGGATGGAAGCCAACTATTTCGTTAGAAAAAGGGCTGGAGATGACAGTAGAATATTTCCGCAAGCAAAAGATGAGATCATAGATGTCGGTTAGGAAAGAGTTTGTAGAAAGTCTTCTTGCTGGGGAGCGACTGATAATAGCACGAGCGATTTCGATGGTTGAAAACGAACATCCAGATGCTTTATCATTGCTTAGATTGCTATATTCTTCGACAGGGAATGGTTATCGAATCGGAATCACCGGACCACCAGGCGCCGGGAAAAGTACAATCACTAATAAACTTGCAAAACTTTATCGGACTGAAAACAAACGTGTTGGCATAATCGCAGTTGATCCAACGAGTCCATTCACAGGTGGTGCGCTGCTTGGAGATCGTGTACGCATGACTGATGTTGAGCTTGATGAGGGAGTGTTCATTCGCAGCATGGCATCGCGTGGTAGTTTAGGTGGGTTGAGCAAAAAAGCAAAAGAAGCAGCCGATATTCTCGATGCGTCGGGGTGTGATATTATTTTGATGGAAACGGTAGGGGTTGGACAGTCGGAGCTTGATATTGCCCGCGCAACGGACACAACAATTGTTGTTCTTGTTCCCGAGTCTGGTGATTCGATTCAAGCGATGAAAGCCGGCTTGATGGAGATTGCAGATTTCTTTGTTGTGAATAAATCTGATCGGGCAGGTGCCGACCAAGCTGTGTTATCAATAAATATGGTATTAAATTTCAAACCAAAACGAGACGGCTGGAGGCCTACTGTGTTGCAATCTGTAGCTAACGATGGTAAAGGTATTGACGTTATCGCACAAAAAATAAATGAACATCGAATTTATCTCAACGATCAAAATATTCTTGATAAAAAACGTGACGAAAGAGTCATAGAACAGATTCGTGAACTTGTAGGGGAAAAATTACGAATAGAATTCTGGAACGAAGAGCGAAAACGACTGTTACAATCAAAGCTTTATGAGATTAATACTCACAATTTAACACCGTATGATGTAGCAGACGAATTACTTGAAAATTATAAAGAGTAAATCATTGCAATTCAATTAAAATCCTCATACATTATAGCCAAAATTTTAAGGTAATATATGTCAGAACAACTAACACCAACATTTGAATTCACCGAAAGCATGAAAATGGTGCGAGATGTTGCTCGCAATTTCGCTGAGAAAGAAATCAGACCTGTAATAATGAAATACGATGAGTCTCAGGAATTTCATTTTGAGATTGTTAAGAAAATGGCTGAGCTTGGTTTTATGGGAGTAATAGTTCCTGAAAAATACGGCGGTGCTGGTTTTGGCTATCTTGAATATATTACAATCATCGAAGAGATTACAAAAGTTGATCCATCAGTCGGACTTACAATTGCTGCTCATAATAGTCTTTGCACAAATCATATCTACACGTTTGGTAATGAGGAGCAGAAAAAGAAATACTTACCTGATCTTGCAAGCGGTAAGAAAATTGGTGCGTGGGCATTAACCGAGCCGACATCTGGAAGTGATGCCGGAAGCATGCTGTCTACCGCTGTACGTGATGGAGATTTTTATGTTTTGAATGGTAGTAAAAACTTTATCACTCACGGCAGTGTAGGAGAATACACAGTTGTTATTGCAATAACCGATAAGAGTAAAGGTAAAAAAGGTACTTCTGCTTTCATTGTTGAAAACAAAACACCGGGTTTTATCGTGTCCAAGAAAGAAAATAAAATGGGAATGCGAAGCTCAGATACTGTAGCACTAACATTTGAAGATTGCCGTATTTCAAAAGAGAATTTGCTTGGAGAGGAAGGAACAGGTTTCCATCAAGCATTGATAATTCTCGATGGCGGTCGAATAAGTATCGCTGCTCTTGCACTTGGTATTGCACAAGGCGCGCTGGATGCGAGTATAAAATATTCTAAAGAACGAAAACAATTTGGGAAAACAATAGGTGAGTTTCAAGCAATTCAATGGAAATTAGCTGATCTTGCGACAAATATCGAAGCTGCACGCTTGCTGACTTATCGGGCGGGATATTTGAAAGACCAAGGTAAAGAAGTAATCACTGAATCATCAATGGCAAAATACTATGCAAGTGAAGTAGCTGTTCAGGCAACAAACGAAGCAGTACAAATTCACGGCGGCTATGGATTCATAAAAGATTTTCCCGTAGAAAAGTTTTATCGCGACGTAAAGCTTGTAACAATAGGTGAGGGAACATCTGAAATTCAGAAGCTTGTCATTGCACGTCAAATTCTCGGTATGTAAACTATTTTAAAAGGATTTTGTTTATGCGATTCTCGAAAATAAAACCTGTAGTAATCATACTATTTATTCTCTCCGGAATTTGTGGATTAATCTATGAGGTCGCATGGGCGAAATACCTTTCTTTATTCATCGGAAACACTGCATATTCGCACATGATTGTTTTAGCGACATTCATGGGTGGGCTTGCACTAGGGGCTTTTTATTGGGGTAGATACGCAGATAAATCTACAAATCAATTAAAACTCTATGGAATTCTTGAAATTGTTATCGGCGTTTATTGTTTAATTTATCCCACAACAATCGGTTTATGCGAAAAGCTATTTATCAGTATTGCATCATCATCAAATATTGCATCGGATCAAACAATTCTACTTTTAATAAAATTTCTATTAAGCTTTATTACTTTGATCATCCCCACTTTTATTATGGGTGGAACACTTCCTATCCTCACCAAGTTTCTTACCAAGAGTATAGCTGAAGCTGGTAAAGGTGTAGCGACATTGTATTATATCAATAGCTTGGGCGCTGTGATTGGTACAGCGTTAGCTGGATTTTATCTGATTAGAATATATTCGCTTGATGGTGCGATCTGGATCGCATCTGTGTTAAATCTTATAGTCGGAGTAACAGCAGTTTTAGTTGCAAGCAGAGTTAAGATCGAGCAATTACAAAAAACAACATCCATTGATAACAAAAAAGAAGTAGGAAAAATATTCTCACAGAAAAGCATAAAGGTTGCAATTATCACTGCGGCTGTTTCCGGATTTACTGCATTCCTATATGAATTGGCGTGGATTCGGTTGCTCTCGAATATTCTTGGCTCTTCAACGTATTCGTTTTCAATCATGTTGATTGCGTTTATTAGCGGTATTGCTCTTGGAAGCTGGATCGTATCGTTGATCATCAAGAGAGTAAGAAATTTAATGTCTTTATTATGGATGTGTCAACTTGGGACAGCAATATCGATGATTTTGATGTTACCTCTATACGAGCGTTTGCCTTATTACCTAATAAAGATCACGTCGTATCTTTCCAATCAGCCGGAAAATTTTTCAATATTTCTATTCATTGAATTTCTTTTTTGCTTTGTTATAATGATTCTACCAACAACGTTTTCCGGGATGTCTCTGCCTGTCGCAAGCCGTATCGCAAGTAACGATATTCGTTTTTTAGGAAAATCGATTGGCGGGGTTTTTTCCATAAACACAATCGGAACAGTAATTGGAGCTTTAGTTACCGGTTTGATTTTAATTCCCATAATGGGAGTTAAGTTGACAATCGAAATAGGTGTACTTATTAATGGAGTGCTCGGTTTAGCGATATTGTTTTGGGATGCTAAATTATATATTCGCTGGAGAATCGGATTTGCGGTATTATTTATCATGATGGCAGTAGGTTATAGGGTATTATTTCCTGTTTGGAATGAATATATATGGATAATAGGGGCGTTCCGTACTGTTTTTGCTGAAGCCGCTCCCAAGTCTTTTGAGGAGTTCAAAAACGCAAATGAAACAGGAAGAAAAATATTGTGGTACAAAGAAGGTGTTAACGCTAATGTTGCTGTTATAGAAGTTTCAACTCAAGATACAATACAGCGGAGCTTGGTTATTAATGGAAAAACAGATGCAAGCACAATCGGTGACCTATCAACACAGGTTTTACTTGCACAAACACCTTTATTGCTATTGCCAAATTCGGGCGATGCATTGGTTATTGGTCTGGGGAGCGGCATCACTTGTGGATCAGCGCTCAGACATCCTCTTCGTTCGCTTGATTGCGTAGAAATTTCTTCTGAAGTAGTAGAGGGTAGTTCATTTTTTGCAAATGAAAACTATGATTTTCTCTTCGACCCCCGCACTAAGCTTTATGTAGATGATGCAATCACTTATCTTAAAATCACACCAAAAAAATACAATTATATTATCAGTGAGCCATCGAATCCTTGGATAGCTGGCATTGGCAATCTTTTTTCGACCGAATTCTTCGAGCTGTGTAAAAAACGCCTTCAACCAGGAGGTGTTCTGACGCAATGGTTCCACACATACGATATGGATGATCAAGTATTACGGCTCATATTGAATACTATTACGAAATCGTTTCCTGTTGTTACTATTTGGAGGGTATCGGATTCGGATATATTAATATTAGCATCGACATCTCCCATCAATCCGGATTTCGATATGTTAGAGAGAAAATTTATGATTCCAGCAATCGCCGGGGAATTGGCAAGGATAAACATCTTCGATCTTCCGACATTTCTCTCAACGCAAATAACGACAACAGTTAATACCGCTTCGTTATTTCATAATGGAATAATAAATAGTGAAAAAAGACCGCTATTAGAATTTCTTGCGCCTATTACTTTTTTCACTCGCTCACAAATCACATTACTTGATAGTATTGACGAGCGATTTTCTGCCCATGAAAAGCAATTAATGTTCAGTCAATATGAAGCATTGCGGAAATTATCATTCGATAATTATCTAAATATCGCACGCTTTCGAATTTCGGAAGGAGTAGGTGATTATCGCTTCGTCTATTCTACACTTAAAAAATGTTTGCAGTTAAATCCTAAAAATGTTGAAGTACTCAATCTTATTGCAAACACTTTAAAAATTATGGACCGAACTGAAGAATATTTACTGACATTACGAACACTCGCCGAGATGTTCCCAGAAGATGTTGATGCTGTTTCCAATTATGCAATGGAATTATTTCCAAGGGTAGATGAAACGGCTTCGATAACAAATCCACAGGATATGCTTGAGCCAATACGTTTATTTCAACGTTGTGTGGAGTTGACCAAAGGACGCGATGAACGATATATACTCTTTTTAGGACTGTCATTAAGTAGTGCAGGACAATTCTTAGAAGCAGCAGAATTATTTGCAAAAGTAATAGAACTTCGTGAGAAAGGGATATTAGATGCTGAAACTCTTACTGCGGATCAGTTATCGGTGCTTGCCTCAGAAAATTTTCTTCTTGCAAACCAACTTTCACAGGCTGAATATTATATGAACAGTGCAATCAAAATAAATCCAAATAATGAACATGGACGTATTTTGGCAACTAAAATCTCACTAAAAATAAAAGGTTATTAAAGATGGCAAAAATCGGCAATGGTATAAATAAAGATATCAACTTTAATAAATACGAAGATAATATCAAGAACATGGTACGTATTCTTAATGCCAAAGCAGATGTAATTAAAAAAGGCGGCGGGGATAAGGCAATCGAAAAACTTCATGAACGCGGCAAGCTTCATGCTCGTGAAAGAATTGCCAAACTTATCGATCCCGGAAGTCATTTTCTTGAGATCGGACTATTTTGTGCCTACGGAATGTATGAAGAATACGGCGGCGCTCCAGCATCCGGTACAATCTTCGGCATTGGCAAGATTCATAATCGGGATATTGTAATCGTAGCGAATGATGCTACGGTGAAAGCTGGTGCATGGTTTCCGATAACATGTAAAAAAAATCTCCGAGCTCAGGAAATTTCTATGGAGAACCGATTACCAATTGTTTATCTTGTCGACTCAGCAGGGGTTTTTCTTCCGCTTCAAAGTGAAATCTTTCCAGATAAAGAACACTTCGGTCGCATATTCCGAAACAATGCTGTAATGTCTTCAATGGGAATTCCACAGATAGCCGCAATCATGGGACCTTGTGTTGCTGGCGGTGCCTATCTCCCAATTATGAGTGATGAAGCTTTGATTGTTGATAAAACGGGCAGTTTATTTCTCGCAGGACCGTATCTTGTCAAAGCGGCAATTGGTGAAGATGCAGACATTGAGGAACTTGGTGGTGCTTCTATGCACTGTGAAATCAGCGGTGTAACTGATTACAAAATGCCAAACGATGAAGTATGTTTGCAAACAATAAGGAATTTAATCGAAAAGATTGGGCAAACCCATAAAGCCCCTTTCGATAAAATTGCATCAAAGTTGCCCGCTTTCGATGCTAAAGAAATTTACGGTTTGATTCCTGATGATAGAACAAAACCATACGATATGCATCAGGTCATTTCAAGGATTGTTGATGGAAGTGAATTTGATGAATACAAAGGGGGATACGGTAAGTCGATAATAACTGGTTATGCGCGTATCGATGGCTGGGCAGTTGGAATTGTTGCTAACCAAAGATTAGTTACAAGAACGAAGAAAGGCGAGATGCAGGTTGGCGGCGTAATATATAGCGACAGTGCAGATAAAGGAACACGCTTCATATTAAATTGCAATCAAAAAAATATACCGCTCGTTTTCTTACAAGATGTTACGGGATTTATGGTTGGTACTCGTGCCGAACAAGGCGGAATAATTAAAGATGGAGCTAAAATGGTAAATGCGGTTGCGAACAGCGTTGTTCCGAAAATTACATTTGTGATCGGCAACAGCTATGGGGCTGGGAATTATGCCATGTGCGGTAAAGCGTATGATCCTCGTCTCATATTTGCATTTCCCACAGCGCAAATCTCCGTCATGGGGGGAAAGCAGGCAAGCGAGACTCTCTTAAGCATCCGTGTCCAGCAGATGGCTGCAAAGGGAAAAGAGATTTCAAAGGAAGATAAAGATAAGATGCTCAAAGAAATTTCCGACCGCTACAGCAGCGAGCTTGATCCGCTATATGCTGCTGCCCGACTGTGGGTAGATGATATAATTGATCCCGCCGAGACGCGTCAGATTATCTCTCGGTGTATTGAGATTGCATCGAACAATCCAAACATACCAAAGTTCAATCCGGGTGTAATTCAGGTGTGAAAATAATATTAATGCCGGTGATGGTTCTAATTATCTTTAACGGGTCATTACAACTCAAATCTCATCCCGATTCAATCGGGACAAGTCTCAAATCGGATTCGCTCGGTTCTTTTTTTCGATTTGAAGATTCACCATCTTTTGGTTTTCTTGCAACTTATTTTCCGTCGTTTTTTATTCAGAATGGCCTCGATTTGAAAACGTTCATCCGCAGTAGAACATTCAGAATAATTCGTGAGCAGTATGGCGATCTAAGAAGTGTTGATGCAATATACATTCAAGCATTAAAATTGACATATGATAATACTGCTATCGCTCTTTTACTTTCGCTGGTTGCCTGTTTTGATCATCGCTTTGTTGGCTTGAAGGTGCCGGTGTTTGCGCTGTTTTTTCCGCTTTCGAATGAATCTGAAGAAGAATTCAGGCAAAGGGTTTCGAATCTTCCAAGATTTTTATATTCAGATACTCCAGCGGGCAAGATTGGTGATCGTGATAAGCTTCAACATTTTTTCGGGTCAGCTTTTCTTGCTTTTATATTCGAATCGCAACAGGTAGCTGATAACTTTTCCGACTTTATCGAGCAAGGCGAAAAGACGATTATCGTAGATGGTGTATTAGATGAGCGCGATATTAGAGCGAATCGAGATGGGCAGCGATTTGGCTTGGCACTGTTGGACAATAATCATCTTTTGCCCTCTGCTTTTCTGAAGCATAAAACAAATTCAATTGATTCTACAGGAGTTAAATAATGCGAACAATCCTCGTTGTCGATGATGAAAAAAGTGTGCGTGATTCTATTAAGATGATTCTTGAATACGAGAAGTTTATCGTTTCCTTCGCAGAGAATGGAACGAAGGCAATTATATCTTTTAAAGAGAATTTGCCGGACGCAGTCTTTCTGGATATAAAAATGCCGTCAGGAATTGACGGTATTGAGGTGCTGCGGGAGATGAAGAAAATCAATCCTGAAGTGCCGTTGATAATGATTTCAGGTCATGGCACATTTGAGACGGCTGTTGAGGCGGCAAAGTTGGGTGCATTTGATTATCTTCCAAAACCACTCGACAGGGATAAATTATTAATAACTCTTCGCAATGCACTCGAACAGCGCAAGCTTCACGATGAAGTAAGACAAATCCGTGACAGGGAAAAAATACTCGGTGAAAGTCCGAAGATAAAAGAAATACTTTCGATTATCCAGCGTGTTTCACCGACCGATGCTCGTGTATTAATTTCAGGAGAAAGCGGGAGCGGTAAAGAGCTTGTCGCGAAAGCGATCCATCGCTTGAGCAAGCGTGCCAATATGCCGTTGGTGGAAGTGAACTGTGCCGCCATTCCTGCTGAATTGATCGAATCAGAATTGTTCGGTCATGAAAAAGGATCTTTTACCGGTGCTACCGCTCAGCGTATTGGAAAGTTTGAACAAGCGGACGGTGGAACGATTTTCTTGGACGAAGTTGGTGATATGAGTTTGCAGGCACAGGCAAAAGTTTTACGCGCCTTGGAAGAAGGAAAGATTGAGCGGGTCGGCGGAAATAAAGTTATCCCCGTCGATGTGCGGGTGATTGCCGCGACGAATAAAATTCTTTCGGAAGAAATCAAGAAAGGGGTTTTCCGTGAAGACTTATATCACCGATTAAACGTTATTCCGATTACCGTTCCGTCTCTTCGTGAACGAAGGGAAGATATTCTGATTTTGATTAACGCTTTCCTTGAAGATACCTGTACACATAATGGAATATCAAAAAAGAAAATTACCGATAATGCTGTACGGATGTTAACGGGTATGGAATGGAAAGGGAATGTGCGAGAGTTGAGAAATATCATCGAGCGGCTGGTAATTATGTCAACAGGTGTTGAGATTGATTTACACGATTTGGAGATGCTATCGTTCACACCAAAGGATACTGTTGAAGAATTGGTTCAATCGAGTCAATCGTTCCAGGAGTTTAAGGATAGAGCAGAAGCGGCATTCATTAAGCATCAATTGAAGCTTCATAACTGGAATGTCTCTAAAACGGCAGAGACGCTTGAGATGGAACGCAGCCACCTTTATACTAAGATCAAGAAATATGGATTGGAAAGGGAAGGGGAGAAAATGGATGAAGGATGATTTCAGATTACGGATCGAATGAAATGAAAAGTATTTCTAATAGGCAAAAGCAAATCGTCAAGCCGCAGGAAAACTCACAGAAATTTGCTGTTCAGAAAAATAAAGTATCGAAAAGAGTACAGCGAGATCTTAAACGTAAGTAAACAAACAAACGACAAATTCTCTGTGAGCAAAAGCAGTGAGTGACAACTATAATTTATTTCTACCATAAATGGAGCGTCGTTGTTTGCCGTGTTAGCTGTAGCACCCTTTCTCATTTGATATTGAACATTGCCAAAAACTTTTTGGAGATAGTTTCAAGCTCATCTTGGACATCGAAAAGTTCTCGGTATGCTGCAGGAACAGTTTGGTTAAATGGCTCCTTATTGCGTTCGATTCGGTTTATGAGCCTTCGCATATCCAAGGTGAAACTTGTTTTGACGGCGTTTCTGAGGCGAAATACAGAATAAACAGTAACGACGGTTCCAAGAATTGAAGCAATCGAAACAATCAATGTGAATGGGTCCATATAGTCTCCATAGAATTATTTGAGAAAAATCATTTTACGTGCTTGTTGAGAGTTATCAACTTCCACTGTATAAAAATAGGTTCCTGATGAAACAAGCGAGCCAGAAGCATTAGTGGCATCCCATAACGTGCGGTGAATTCCTGCAACTTGCCGCTCGAAAAGTAAAGTTTTCACAAGGGCCCCTTTCGCGTCGAAGACTTTAACAGAAACATTACTCTCTCGTGGAAGAGAGTATTCGATAAACGTTGTTGGGTTGAAAGGGTTTGGATAATTTGGACTAACGGTGAAATCACGAGGAGGGCTGTATGAGTTTTCTTCTTGTACGGAAACGACTGTCCCCCCATCGTATTCTTCAATTGCGCCTATGTCAAACCAGTCGCCAAGTGGTCTGATGTGTCCTTCTGCGTCATAAGGCGGAGCGTAAAAGTTCAGTCCTACTGATATGCAGGGAGAGCTGGCTCTTAGATGAAAGTTTGCTTGTGAAGCAGAAACGAAGAGAGGGTCAGAAGAAAAATCATCGGCTCCAGCGGCTACATTGTAATAGAGTCCAGCAGTATCAGCATACACGTTGTTCTTGCGTAAAGTAGGATTTGCGGCATCGTGTCGATAGACACCATAGCCACCATTGTAAGCGAGAATGTTGTTTGCGATAATGGGATTGCTCGCATTCCAGCAGAACACGCCGCTACCAGAGTTAGCAACGATGGTGCAGTTTACCACATCAGGAGAAGAATTGTCAATGCCAACCGCACTTTGAACAGCAGTATTTTCATAGATAATGCAATTTAGAATCTTCGCACTGGAACCCGAGAACAAACCAACACCGCCGTGATAGAAACCGTGATTTCCCGTGATGATGCAGTTTCGTATGGTTGGTGATGACCCTGAACAGTATATGCCCCCACCGTAGGAATTTTCCCCATTGATTATTTTGAAACCGTCGAGTATTGTTAGATTTCCTTCACCCGATATAAATTGAACAGTTGAGGCAGAGTGGTTTCCGTCGATAGTGACTTCCCCTGGTTTGCCAGTTGCTCTGAGCAATATCTGCTTGCCTTGAAGGTTAATGTTTTCAGTGTAGATACCTGCTGCAACGAATACAGAATCACCATTGCTACAAGCTGATATTGCACTCTGAATCGTAGCATATTGTGTTGGTACTCGCCGAATCGTTGCATCGGTTACTGTTGAAAGT
Organism: Bacteroidota bacterium; assembly: GCA_030019075.1. Taxonomy (GTDB): domain Bacteria; phylum Bacteroidota; class Ignavibacteria; order UBA10030; family SZUA-254; genus JASEHD01. Next base: position 1,842 of record JASEHD010000080.1, on the reverse strand, counting down.
GTAATCAAGCAACTGATTAGTGTGCACAAAAAGCTTTTGGTTTTCATTTGACGCTCCTTATGTTTGTGAAAGGGTGTTACAGCTAACGTCTCGGCAAACAACGCCGTGCCGCTGCGAGCTATCGACAAATCAATTTCCTGCGAAGCAGCGGCATGGAACGAGCACAACTGGTTTTTGAATCAAGCTTTAACAGAGCCATATAAACAAAGCGAGTGTCGTTGTTTGCCGTGTTATGTGCAGTGCTTGCGGTGGCGTTCTCACAGGAAATGCAAGTCTCCTTCAACAGAGCGCAGTGTGTTGTTTGAAAACCAAAGAGCATGAATACCGACATCAGCAAGGAAAGAAAGGGAGTCTCGGCTCGGTTTGTTCGGAAGCAAGACCGCAAGGTCAGTTGCCGCGCGACGTGGAAGCGCTCGTCGATAATCCAGAAGCTGTCCAACTGCGAGCCTCAACTGGGAGCGGTGCGAACTGCTCTTAGCCTCGATGAGTAAGTCTCTTCCTTGATGATCGTAATTCTTGACAAGTGCATCGTAACGAAAGGGTTCAACACCTTCAAGGATGACATGATGAGCACGTTTGCAGAGTCGGGTAAGTTGGTTCGTCATCGAGTTGTGAAGGCGGACGGCTTTTCTGGACCTATTCCGAACGATCACCGTGATGTCATCGTCGTCCTTTTGATCAAGCGCCCTGTCTGGATTTTTCTCGAAGCCGATATTAGAGTCCTGTACTTTAGGAAGCGCCTTCCTTACCAGACGATTGCTGACAACGTCGAGCATTAGAGCATCGCGGATTCCATATTGGCCAATCAAGCGGACAAGAGTGTTGAATTTGTCGGGAAGTGAGAATGATGTGATGCCCAACTTGCGATGGAGCCTGACAACGTGGTCAGCTTTGTTGACCAATGGAAAACGTAGACGGGGATCGAGACACCCCAGTAGGGGGGTTAGCAAGTTTGCGGCAGGCACTCTGCCGAGACGTCGTTTCGGTTTCGGAATCTTTGGAAGTTCATCAATTGCCTCTGCAAGCTCTCTCGCTTCATGATCACTTTTCAAACTTGCCGATTTGTGAATTAGTGGAGCGATAGACTCAAAATGAGACGTGATCCAGTTGTAGCTCGAGTTGCGATAAGCGCGATAGAAGTTGACGAATCCTGTTTGTGGAGCGGCCAGTTTCAAGATCGAACTGGGGATACCGTAGGTTCGAAGGTCGATTGGTTTTTCAAGATACGGTGGGTCGTCGCCGATCTCCCAGAGAGCCCACAATGCCGGCAATTTTGTCCTTTGCCAATGGATAATGTACCATGTCAACTGACAGAGCGCGTACAGCTTGTCAGGTGTAAGTTGGCCGGCTTTGCACCTAGCCCTGTAGCATGACTTTATGAGTAAGGCTGTGTGTAGTTCGCGTTGGTAGTGTCTACGCTCTCCGTGGGTCAGGATCAACTAGGAATCTCCTTTGGTTATTGTGAGTCAACCGCAAGCATTGCACATAACGTCAGATTGTGTGAAAACTCTTTGAATTCTTTTTAATTATTATTATAATGAAAAAGAAATAGAAAGGAAACAAGAAAGATGTCATACATAGAAGGTGAATCGAGAAATCAAGCGATATTATTCCCCGAGGTTATAGACGAATATATAGAAAAAGATAATGAGGTTCAATTCATAGATATCTTTGTTGATGGGCTGGATTTAGTAAAATTAGGATTTAGTCATTCAGTTCCAGCCTCGACAGGTCGTCCGCCATATAAACCGGCAGATTTAATAAAGCTGTACATCTATGGTTATCTAAACAGGATTCGTTCAAGTCGCTCGTTGGAGAAAGAGTGCTATCGAAATATAGAAG
>JASEHD010000007.1 GCA_030019075.1 Bacteroidota bacterium | reverse complement strand
ATGAGAACTGAAGAGTTTATAACCTACTTGTATTCCATATCATTTGGAATGAGGTGGGTTTTTGTGTTTATAAACTAAACTATATGAGAATAACATGAAAATAAATACTTTAACTTTGATGATTGTCTTTTTTACCGCTTCAATGTATTCCCAATGGCAGTGGCAAAATCCATTACCTCAAGGGAATACGCTCAAAAAAGTATGGGTTTTTGATTCCTTGAATATAATTACAGTTGGTGATTATGGACTTGTTATGCGAACCGAAGATGCAGGATTATTATGGAACATGCAATATGTTTTACCAACAGGTTTTCCTGAATCTAAAAATTTCATTTTCAATTCAATATCATTTGTCGGGCGAGATACAGGGTGGGTGTTTGGTGGAGAGTATGAGACATCAAAACCAGCATATATTTTCAAAACAATTGACGGAGGAAAAAGTTGGCAGCACATTTCCAAAATAAACAGAGAAGTATTTGAATTATTTTTTGTAACTGATCAGATAGGGTGGATTGTTGGTAATAGTCAAGGTAATATTTTAAAAACTACTGATGGTGGGAATAATTGGTTTGACCAGTCAAATGACTCTCTTGAATCGATGGCAGATGTTTTCTTTACCGATAAGTTGACAGGGTGGGTAGTTGGAATTCATGGATTCATTGCAAAAACAACAGATGGAGGAAATTCATGGCAAAAGCAAAATTTAGATAATAATAATGTAGAACAACTTCTTGCTGTCCATTTCATCAATGATTCAGTTGGTTGGGTTGCAGGTAGTGCACACTTTGGCTTGGGATACATCTCTAAAACAACTAATAGTGGTTATCAATGGATAACACAATTAATAACTGATTTTGATCATATTTTTGGTGATTTATTTTTTATGGACAATGAAGTAGGATATGCTGTTGGTATGAGCGGAATAATTTTTAAAACTAGTAATAGTGGATCATCATGGGAATATACACAAACGATAAGTAGAAATTTTTTAACTTCAATTCATTTTACTAAATCGATTGGTTGGACGGTTGGTGTTAAAGGTTTTATATTTAAAACCAACGACAGTGGAATTACCTGGCTGGGAAATTCGCATGGCACAAGAAGTACACTTAGCTACATTAATTTTATTGATACGCTCAATGGTTGGGCAGTGGGATCGGGGGGTGTGATTCTTCATACATCGAATGGGGGTGCAAGTTGGATAGTAAAAGTTATCGATAGCCTGGTTTATTTCAAAGGAGTTCAATTCTATAACAGAGACATTGGATGGGCTATAGGATCAAAAAATATTGTTGAAGGTATTCTCTATAAAACAACAGATGCTGGCATATCATGGGTGTACCAATTTATTCCAAATGTGGAATTCATTTTCTCAATAGATTTTGTTGATACTCTCACAGGTTGGATTCTTGGTAGTAAATACTTTGATAGAAAATTGATGAAAACGATAGATGGCGGAGTAACTTGGTTTACTCAATATACTTATACAAGCGGTGCCGCCGACCACTCTATTGAATTTATTGATAGTTTGACCGGATGGCTTGCTATTGGTTCAGCTGAAATCAAACTTGTAAAAACAACAGATGGAGGAGATACATGGATTCAGAAAGACAGCGGAATCCGACCCGGACTTTCTAATGTTTGCTTTATTGATCGTCAGACAGGTTGGGCAGTTGGAGGATCAGAAATATTTGGTGATGAACCAATGGGTGGGCGGGGCTATATTTATTATACCAGTAACAGCGGTGATAATTGGATACTTCAAGATAGCACAGCACCAGATATGTTCAATGAAGTTGATTTTGTGGATAGTTTAAATGGTTGGGCAATTGGATATAGAGGATTAATTTACCATACAAGCGATGGTGGTAAAAATTGGAAGCGACAATATGTGCCCTTCAGCAAATCATTCTACTCTATTGATTTTGTGAATCCAAATACAGGGTGGGTATGCGGAGATAATGGAGCTATATTTAAGACAACAACGGGTGGAATTTCTACTGGCGTATCTGATGATGGGAAACTATTTCCTCTACCTACGGAATGGTGTCTTTATCAGAATTATCCCAACCCTTTTAATGCTCAAACTACAATTGAGTTTGATGTACCTAAACAAGATAGAATTATTATCGAAGTATACAATATTATTGGACAAAAGATAATGACATTATTTGATCATAATGTTGAAATAGGAAAGTACAAAATTAATTTTGATGCTTCACAATGTTCATTTGGTGTTTCCTCCAAAGGCGGATACGCCTCTGGCGTATATTTTTACCGATTGAGGAGCTAGAGGCAAATTATAACAAAAAAACTTTTATTAATTCGGTAAGATATGAAGTATAAATTTCTAATATTTATGGTTCTAATATTGACAACCACTGCTGATTCCCAATGGCAGTGGCAAAATCCCTTGCCGCAGGGGAATGCCTTGATGCAGGTCTGGGTGTTCGACTCACTTAATATTCTGGCAGTAGGTGATCATGGTGTTGTACTTCGAACGACCAATAACGGCTCAACGTGGGATGTGCAGTACGTGAAACCCGATGGTATCCCGATTACTACTCACTTCATTCTTGGGTCGCTATCATTCATAGGACGAGACACTGGCTGGGCTCTTGGTGGAATGTACAACACATCTCAACCTGCATTTGTTTTTCGCACGATCGATAGCGGCAGATCGTGGCAGCATTTGTCTACTATTTATCGAGAGGTGTTTAATATCTTCTTCTCTACAGACCAAATTGGCTGGATTGTTGGAAACACTGGAGGCAATATCCTTAAGACCACGGACGGTGGGTACAGTTGGATTGACCAATCGAATGACTCACTGAAGTCGATTACAGATGCCAACTTCCGTGATAGTTTAACTGGATGGGTAGTTGGTATTCACGGATTTATCGCAAAGACAACAGATGGTGGAATAAGTTGGCAGCGGCAGTATTTAGATCGATCAGATGTTGAGCAGCTCCTAACTGTTCAATTTGTAAACGATTCAGTTGGCTGGGTTGCGGGATCGGTAGGATTTTGCTGCGGGTATGTTGCACGGACAACGAATGGAGGCAACAACTGGCAGACACAGTTTATTTCAAGTGAGATACCGATGATATTGTTTGACCTAAGCTTCTCGGGCAAAGACACTGGGTTAGTGGTTGGCTGGGAAGGAAAAATCTATCGAACTACAAATGGCGGGACGACATGGACATCTTACCAAACAAACAGTAATAATAGTTTGACATCAATACAATTTACAAGCAGAACAAAAGGTTGGGTCGTTGGACTCAAGGGATACATATTTGAAACGACAGATGCAGGAGAGAGTTGGCAAGAGCGTTCGTATGGGATAAGGAGTAATATTACATCAATATCATTTGTTGATACACTCACTGGTTGGGCGGTAGGTAAAGATGGTATAATAATAAATACATCAGACGGTGGACTCAATTGGAGAACACAATTTAGAGATAGTTTGTTATATCTAACTTCTGTTCAGTTCTACAACAATATGATAGGTTGGGCAATTGGATCAAAGGAGATGATTACAGGTACACTTTTAAAAACAACCAATGGAGGTATAACATGGGCTACTCAAAATATATATAACTTGGAATTTATACGTTCAATCGATTTCATTGATTCAGCTAATGTGTGGATTATCGGTTCGAGAGAATACTATAGATTCTTATTGAAATCTAGCAATGGTGGATATGATTGGTTTTTCCAACCTATTGATACTATTGGATCATTCTATTCTGGATTGGAAATGATTGATGATGCAAATGGCTGGCTGATCGGTGCAAATAATTATCGACTTATGAAAACATCAAATGGTGGATTAACATGGGAACAAAAATTCAATGGAATCGAAATGCCTATCTCTAATTTATATTTCTTTAACGATAAAAATGGTTTTGCAGTTGGTGGCGATGAGATAATTGGTGATGAACCAATGGGTGGGCGGGGCTATATTTATTATACCAGTAACAGCGGTGATAATTGGATACTTCAAGATAGCACAGCACCAGATATGTTCAATGAAGTTGATTTTGTGGATAGTTTAAATGGTTGGGCAATTGGATATAGAGGATTAATTTACCATACAAGCGATGGTGGTAAAAATTGGAAGCGACAATATGTGCCCTTCAGCAAATCATTCTACTCTATTGATTTTGTGAATCCAAATACAGGGTGGGTATGCGGAGATAATGGAGCTATATTTAAGACAACAACGGGTGGAATTTCTACTGGCGTATCTGATGATGGGAAACTATTTCCTCTACCTACGGAATGGTGTCTTTATCAGAATTATCCCAATCCTTTCAATGCTCAAACCACAATCGAGTTTGATGTACCTAAACAAGATAGAATTATTATCGAAGTATATAATATCATTGGACAAAAGATAACAACGCTATTTGATCAGAATGTTGAAATAGGAAAGTACAAAATTAATTTTAATGCTTCAGGTTATTCATCAGGTGTTTCCTCCAAAGGCGGATACGCCTCTGGCGTATATTTTTACCGATTGAGAAGCGAGAGGCAAATTATAACAAAAAAACTTTTATTAATTCGGTAAGATATGAATGAAAAGGAATAGATCACCACCTAAAAGATAAAATAAGCGGAAAGCCCCGAAAGGATTTTCCTGAGTAATCTCGAGCCACGAGTATCCTCTTTGGAATTTTTGTTCCCGTGAGGGCTTTCCATTTTTATTAAAATACAATTTTAAATTCACTAATTCAATAACTTTTTAATAGAAGGAATAAAATCATGAATAAGCATATACATATCGTCGAAAGCATAATACTGCTTTCTATCTTGTTGCTTCAATTTTCGATAACAACGATTAAAGCACAGGATCGGACAGTGCCGGGAAGAATTGTTGTTGAGTTCAAACCGGGCGTTGTTTCATTACCATCTGGGTTACTTAAATCAACGATAAACCGATCTGTTATTCTCTCACAAAATGTTTTTTCTGTGTGTCAAGCTGTTGGCGCAACAGAAGTGGAAAAAATCTTCCCTGCTGCAGTTGAAGGGCAAACTGAGATAGTATCTCCAATTACTGGAAAGCTTGTACAAATTACAGATTTATCGCGGTACTTTTTCATTTAATTCCCAACAAGCATACCTGTAGATTCTGCATTGTCTTTATTTGCGCGTTTGCCAGATATTGTCAATATACATAAAGATAGTTATCCAATAATGGATGGTGAACCGAACGATCCTCTATTTTATAAGCAATGGCATTTAAAAAATACTGTAAACTCAAAATTTGACATCAAAGCTGTTTCAGCATGGGATTTGTCAAAAGGAGATAATATTAAAATTGCAATAATAGATGCCGGTGTAAGGCATGACCATGAGGATTTAAATGCTCATATTTGGTTCGGTGCTGGTTCTGAGATTGGATATGACACAACTACACCAAGTGGAAGACATGGTACGTATGTGGCAGGTGTTGCAGCCGCTGTTACAAATAATAATAAAGGAGTTGCTGGTGTTGCTTGGAATGGCTTGATAATGCCTCGCATAGGATATACTGTCGCAGAACGCGCCAGCGACATATACGATGCAGCCCTCAATGGTGCGAAAGTTATCAATTGTAGTTGGCATTATCATCCACACAATGAAGATCCGATCTATCTTCGTAATGCTGTACGAAATGCATTCAATCTTGGATCTCTTATTGTATCATCGATGGGGAATGAAGGAATATCTGGTGATATCATTTATCCAGCCGCTTACGACAGTTTTGTTGTTGCATGTGGTGCATTGCTGTACGTAAATAATGGTGATACCGTTTACGTGAGGCCTGACCAAAATCGCGGAACATTCATCGATGTAACAGCACCTGGAGATAATCTTTGGACAACTGCTCCTTTAAAAGATCCAACATGGGGCTATTATACACCGGTAGGAATGACATCATTTTCCACTCCACAAGTGGCAGGTCTTGCAGCCTTGATAATGAGCATTGGACCAAGTATTACAAATGCTCAGGTAATGGGTACTATTAAAAGCAATGCAACCCTCTTTAGTGGATGGGAAACTAATCCAACAGCTTATGGATCAGGAATGATAAATTGTTACAAAGCTCTAAAATACACCATCGAAAACTACAGCACAACACTTGGCGGTGCGGGTCAAACCATAACATTCAACGAGAACATCACAACCACGAGTGGAACAACACTAACTATCCTCCCAGGCACAACATTGAATATTGCCTCTGGATTTACATTAACCCTTAATGGTAGTCTTAGTATATCGGGGGCTGTTTCTATTGGTGGTGCTGGATCAATAGTTGTATTTAATCAAAATACGAATATTCCAAATGGAGCAACATTAAGTATCCTTAGCGGAACAACTATTAAATCTACTTCCAGCCTTCTTAGTATCTTCGGTAAGTTAATTGCTAAAGGTACATCATCTCAACCCATTACATTTACTTCCTCAAATGCAACACCATCGCCAGGCGATTGGGAATCTATCTTTCTATACGGCGGACCTGATACATTAGAATACTGCACAATTAAATATGCAAAATGGGGTATCGGTGCGATTAACACAAATACACATTTCATCAAAAACTCAACCATCGAGCAGTGTGAGAACTATGGCATTTACTGCCTGAATACCGGGACAAGCGGTCTAAGAACAATAGTTCACTTCAGCACAATAAGAAATAATCCAGTGGGTATTGGTCTTAATAATTCTCGCATAAACTTGTACAAAACACGAGTCGAGAATAACACACAGTGTTACGGTGGGATATATTCATTGAACTCGAAAGTATATCTTGGCTATTCACGCATACAAAACAATTCAGGCCCTGGTATATTGGTGGATGGAAGTTCAAGTTGGATAACACTAAGTTACGATGGCTCATCATCGGGTCGTGATACGCTTAATAATAACGCACATCCTGAATTTACAAATTTTCGTGGAGAGATCCGTCTTATTAACAATGGAACAGCTTATTTAGGAGAGCGGGTAAGATATATCTGCGGATGGGATTGCCCAATTGAAATACAAAGTGTTAACACTTCAGAGTGCTGGCCCATTTATTGCACCCGCGACAACGCTGGCTACAACAACATCTATAACTCATTTACATTCAGCGGAAGGTTAGTAAACAATCAAACCGCTTCAACGGTGAAGGCACAGCTAAATTATTGGGGAAGCTGCCCGCCTGGTCCTAATGGCTTTATTGGTAGTGTTGATCGCTCTCTTTATTTCTGTTCTATGCAAAAATATTCTCCGCTTGCATCTAAACCACCAGAGGAATCCGACTTAGATGGAATTAGCTTTAATCCTCCACCCGACAGAGATATTTGGTATGTTCGCCATCTCATCAAACAAATAAAGGAAAACCCAAATGCTTCACTAAATGAACTTCATCTTTTATCAACAAAGATACAACCTAACGAGATATTACCAGATTCATTAACCACAACATGGCAAACATATTTATCTATGCTGCAAACGAGATCACCATCAACACGTATGCGCTCGCTTGCTGCTGCATATCGGATTCAGGCAAAGATGGATTTGCAGGAATACAATTCAGCAGTGAATATTGCAAATGCAATTCTTTCACTTAATCCGGGTGATGAGATGTGGATGTATTGTAACGTTCAAAAAGTGAATGCCTATATAGCAATAGGTGATACTGCAAACGCCCGCTCGATATATACAGCCATGGGTACACGTGGTCAAACTATTAGTGCGGCAGCTATGGAAATGTTAGCATCGTCATTGGAACTTGGGATTTTACTCAGGAGTTCTTCGATATCGATAGGTGATACCTTATCACCCGAGCAGGCAATTGTAGTCGAGCTACCGAAAGATTATCATCTATTCCAAAATTATCCAAATCCGTTTAATCCGGTTACAAGAATCGAATATTCTCTACCTGTGGATGCACAGGTAACGTTGAAGATTTACGATATCCTCGGACGTGAAGTTGCAACTCTTGTGAACGAGATTCAAGATGCGGGATTCAAGTCGGTGGAATGGGATGCAAGTGGGATGGGGAGTGGAATATTTTTCTATAAGTTAACAGCAGGTGCTTCGACTGGCTCAGCATATACAGAGGTTAAGAAGATGGTTCTTATGCAATAGTATCAAATAGCCCTATCTATAGGTAAGGTTTCAGCCAAGTGGACGCCATCTTTAAGATGGTGTCCACTTATCTTTTCACTTTCAAGCTCAATGCCTTCGCCAAATGTCGCGGCAATTCTTCATTTTTGCTTAAGGTCGGTTAGAATAATATTTTTATCATTTGTTCTTCGAAGTTATCTGTAAATATCAGCCGAATAATTTTCTTTTCTTCATCGTAACTCCATCTGCCAATATCATCATTTATTCTTTCATCCCCTAAAATTATGTCGAAAGGTTTTCTCGGGCTATCATTAAACTTAATTATCATTGTCCGATTTGAAGGTCTATAATTTCCTTCTGGTTTCGATATTTGAATAACATAACTCTGATTATTATTTTTCACTTTGATTGAACGAAGACAGTAACCACCTTTCTGGTAATCGAAAGATAAACCATCATCCTCATACAGGATAGTTGAATCTTCTTTTGCGGGATAAATATCAAGCTCCATCGGATCGATCGGTGCTTCATCGGTATATTGCACAAGTTGCTGAGAAGGAATGATCGAGCCGGCTTTTACAAATAGCAGAATTCGTTCAATTGGTGTTTCAAAGCGAAGATATTTTGGTCCTACAAATTTTTCGCCGCTCCAAAAATTATACCATTCACCCGCGGGCAGTCGGACGTCTCGCATTGTCTGACCTTCCTTTAAAACGGGTACGACGAGAAATGTCTCACCGAAAAAAAATTCTTTGTCATTCCAGTACGTTTCAGTATCTTCAGGATAATCAAAGAAGATAGGTCGCATGATTGGTGTTCCATCTTTCGAAGCTTTGTAAAATTGTGTGTAGATGTAAGGGAGAAGCTTATATCGCAGCTCGATGGATTTTTTATTGATAGCTTCGTATTCTGTTCCATACGACCATGGTTCTTGGTCTTTACTGTTTATCTCGGTATGTGTTCGCATAAGAGGTGTGAAGATCCCCAGTTGCAGCCAGCGCGCATAAAGCTCACCGCTCGGATTTCCAACAAATCCCCCAATATCAGCGCCGACAAATGGTTGACCGGAGATGCTCAAATTCAAACACATTGGTACAGCCATTTCGAGGTGTTCCCAAGAACTGACGTTATCTCCCGTCCATGCTGCTGCATAACGATTTCCACCGGCGTAATTCGCGCGTGTTAGAACAAAAGGTCTCTCATTTTGTTGCAGTGTTAATGCTCCTTCATGAGTAGCGCGCGCCATCTGCATTCCATAGATATTGTGGTTCTTACGGTGATCGGTTTTCATTCCATCATCATCGTGAAGTACATCCAGCGGAAATGTTTTGTTCGGTGTATCGAAAACCGATGGCTCGTTCATGTCTACCCAGAATCCTCGTATCCCAACGTCAACGATTTCTTGATGAAGTGATCCCCACCAATCGCGGGTTTCTTTTCGTGTATAATCGGGAAACACACAATCGCCGGGCCATACTTTTCCAACAAAATAGTTTCCATCGGCGTGTTTGACGAAGTGATTGCCTTTTACTCCTTCATCATACACCCAATAACCCGGCTCATTTTTTATTCCCGGATCGATGATAGTTACAATCTTGAAACCATCATTCGCGAGATCACTTACCATTTTCTTCGGATCGGGAAATCGCTCTTTATCCCATGTGAAGCATTTGTATCCATCCATGTAATGGATGTCGAGGTAAATAACATCGCATGGAATATTCTTTGAGCGAAATGTGGTGGCTATTTCCCGTACCTTGGATTCCGGATAGTAACTCCATCGGCATTGCTGATAACCAATTGCCCACTTAGGCGGCAGAGGTGTTGTTCCAATGAGTTTTGAAAAATTATCTAAAACATCCTTGGGCTTCGGTCCATTTATGAAATAGTAATTCAATTCTCCGTCGTTTGCACCGAATGAATACTGATCGGGATTTTCTTTTCCCATGTTGGAGAACGAATAATATGTATTATCCAAAAAGATACCATAAGTTTTTCCATTCCTTATACCATAGAAAAAAGGAATTGTTTGGTAAAGGGGGTCGGTGTAGGCTTTGTAAGCGGGGATATCGGAGTTCCACATCGACAGCGACTTACCCTTTTTGTTGAGAGCGCCAGCTTTCTCACCGAAACCAAAATAATATTCATCCTTAGGCATAGATTTCCAGACAGCGATTTCGTTACCTGACCAACAAATTCCCTTCGTTGGTTCATCTTGGTTGATGATGTTGCCATGCTTATCAAGAAAACTAATTCGACAAGGAGATTTCTGTATTCTGACTGTCAGTTTGGATGTGGTGAGGAATATTTTATCGGTGGTTTCTTTAAGCTCGAAAGATTGTTCGCCTAACTTATCAGTAACAACAGCCCATGATTTGTCAGGGAGAAAATATCCATCTTTCGTCATCCGAATTCTTATTACATCAGGCGAAAGAATCTTGATCTGTACTTTTGCAGGAGGTACTGAAAGGACTACACCGTTATCCTGTTTTTCAAAATTAACAACGGTGCCAATCGAAATCCACTGACTGCAAGCTTGCAAAGGGAACATAAAAAGTATTGCAGTGAGGAAGAATGTTGGTAGTTGACGGAGGAAGGGGGAAGAATGAAAGATGAATAATTTCATAGAATAAACTCCATCGTGCGGAAGAGGTAATATTTATTAAATTGCATTGCCAGACGATTTATCAAAAAAATGCAGCTTGGATGTGTCAAAGAAAAGATCAAAAGTTTTTCTGACAGGGGGCTGAATGTCGGCAGGAATTCGAGATACATAGGTTTCAGTTAATTGACCGATTGTGAAATAGACGAATATTTCATTGCCAACTGGTTCGGTTACTTGCACCTCTACCGGGATTTTCATACAAAAATCGTTCTGATGTTTTGCGCTAATGTGTTCGGGACGTATACCGAGCGTAATTTCTGTGTTTGCATGTGCGGAGAGACGCTTAGACGTTTCCAAATGAAGCGGCAAGCTAAATTGTTTTGTGTTGGATTCGAATGTAAGTCCGTTGTTTGAGAGCAGCCGTCCTTCGAAGAAATTCATAGTAGGGCTTCCGATAAATCCAGCAACAAACTGGTTTGAGGGATTATTATAAATTGCAAGCGGTGTATCAACTTGCTGTACAACACCTTTGTGCATTACGACAATTCGGTCACCCATCGACATCGCTTCGATTTGATCATGTGTAACATAGATCATTGTTGTCTCTATTTTCTTATGCAGCTTAGAAATTTCTGTACGCATCTGGACACGCAGGTTTGCGTCTAAATTGCTAAGAGGTTCGTCAAACAAAAACACTTTTGGTTTCCGAACGATTGCACGCCCGAGCGCTACACGCTGCCGCTGTCCGCCGGAAAGTGATTTTGGTTTTCTATCAAGCATTTCCTTTATTCCGAGTATATCGGCTGCCTGATGAACACGCTCCTGAATTTCATTTTTTGGATATCTCCGCATCTTCAATCCGAAAGCAAGGTTTTCGTAAACAGACATGTGAGGATAAAGTGCATAATTCTGAAATACCATTGCGATGTCTCGATCTTTTGGAGGAACATCATTGACCATCTTTTCATCGATAAAAATATTCCCTTCCGTGATTTCTTCAAGTCCAGCGATCATTCTAAGCGTTGTGGATTTCCCGCAGCCGGAAGGACCAACCAGAACTACGAACTCTTTATCGTTGATATCCAAGTTGACATCGGTAACAACGAGATTACTGTCATATTTTTTAAATATATGTTCTAAACGAACGCTGCCCATAGATATTCTCACTTTTTGTTAAAAATCGTATGCCTGCTAAATATAAGGAGTCCGAGCACGAAACTCAAGTATTTGACTTTCTTGAGAAAGTGTACTATTTTTCTATTACATTTTTTTAAGGGGTTCATTTATGATTCAACATACTAACACAAAGTTGATTGTAATCGTTTTACATCTCGCTTGTTCATCTTTTCAAGTTTCAAGTTCTGTCCCCGAATGGTCTAAAACCGCTGTTTGGTATCAAATCTTCCCTGAACGCTTCCGAAATGGCGATACAAATAATGACCCAAAAGTCGCTGATCTTTTCGGTTCCTGGCCCCACGATCCGATAGGTGAGTGGCAAATCTCCATATGGAACAGCGATTGGTATAAAATGCAACCGTGGGAAGTAAAAAATGGAAATGATTTTTATTATAATACTCAACTGCGGCGGTACGGTGGTGATATTCAGGGAATCATTGATAAACTCGATTATTTATCCGAGCTCGGAGTAAATGCAATTTACCTCAATCCAATTTTTGAATCGCCTTCGCTCCATAAATATGATGCGACTTTTTATCATCATGTTGATAATAACTTTGGACCTGATCTGGAACGCGATAAAGAAATTTGGTCAAAAGAAAATCCGGCAGAACCAACAACATGGAAATGGACAACGTCGGATTCGCTTTTTCTACAACTGATAGGTGAATGCCATAAACGTAACATCAAAATTATTATCGATGGAGTATTCAATCATGTTGGGATGACTTTTTGGGCATTTGAGGATGTAAAAAAGAATGGAGAAAAGTCGGAATTCAAAAATTGGTTCACTATCAAACAATGGGATGATCCAGAAACAGAAAAAGATGAATTCGATTACGAGGGTTGGTATGGTGTGAGAGAGTTACCTGAGTTAAAGGAGGGACCTGATGGTTTTGATTTAATAATCAAGAATCATATTCATGCTATTGTAAGACGATGGATGGACCCCAATAACGATGGTGACCCATCTGATGGAATAGACGGTTGGAGATTAGATGTTGCTGATATGGTTAATATAAATTTCTGGCGAGAATTTAGGAAGTGGACACGCGAAATCAATCCTGAATCATATCTGGTTGGAGAAGTATGGTGGGAAGATTGGGGGAAGAATAAAATATTCGATCCTTCAAACTGGATTCAGGATGGAGATGTCTTCGATGCGGTGATGAATTATCGGCATACAGTTCCAATCTTGAATTATTTCACGGAAAAAAATAATAAGATATCAAGCTCAGAATTTGCAAAGAGGGTAACTGAACTGTACGTTCAATTTCCTCCCGATGTAACTCAGGTGCAGATAAATACATTAGATAGTCACGATACTGATCGGCTGCCCTCAATAATTGTTAATCCCGATCGTTGGTACGACCATCAAGCAAGCGCCAAGGATAATCAATCATACGATGTTAGAAAACCAAGTGCTGATGAAATAAAAATCCAGAAGTTAGTTTTACTATTTCAGTTCACTGCTGTCGGTGCACCTCATATTTATTACGGTGATGAAGCAGGAATGTGGGGTGGAGACGATCCAGACGGACGCAAGCCGATGGTGTGGAGAGATATTGTGTATGAACCCGAAGCCACACATCCGTTTGGCAAGCAACGACCGAGAGATGAGGTTTTTTTCGACCAAGATTTATACAGTTATTACAAGAAACTTATTGATATCAGGAAAACTTATCCCGCATTATCAGTTGGTTCATTTAATTTTGTTTACCAGAACGATCAAGCTGATGTTATTTCTTATGAAAGGAAATTGGGAAATGATATAATATTAATATGCATCAATAATTCAAATATCCCCTTTTCAACTGAATTTCATTATAAATCGCACCACAAAAATAATCAATGGGTAAACATTATTAATGGAGATATAGTAAAATTTCCCGACGGAAATATAAATATTGAATTAGAACCGAAAAGCGGTGTAATCTACAATGCCGTGGTGAAATATTAGTATCATAATTTACTGTTTGACATCCTCATTAGCTTATAGTATATTACAAACGTTCTCGGTTATCAGTTTGAGAAGATGCTGTTACAATGTAAACAATCAAACGAATACAGGATTATGAAGCAGATTAAAAAATTGTGCTCTTATTTTTTGTTCCTAACATTGTTATATAATCCATCCTTCTCAACACATGCCACATTCAAGCAGAAGCATAATCCTCGGTCAGATAATCTTCCCGTTGCTATAGTGGGAGATCATAAAATTTTTCTTGACGATTTTGCAGAGAGATATTCCAATTATATTCTTGCCACCGGAATCAAAGATAACATTATATCTCGAAAGGCAATTCTCGATAACATCATAAATGAAATACTGCTTCTAAATTACGATGACAACTCCGCCATAACAAGTAATCAGAATTACATCAACGAAATTGCGTGGACAAAAAAACAGACGATTTTAGCTTACCTAAAAGATCAAGAGATTTATGCAGAAATAAAAGTTACAGTAGCAGAATTAAGGGAAACTTTCAAAAATTCAAATGAAAAACTTGCAGCTCGGCATTTGTACGCTTCAACAGAGGAAGAAGCAAATCATTTATACCAACTTTTGCAGATGGATGTCGATTTTGATTTCCTTGCAAAACATATTTTTACGGATTCAGTTTTACGAAATCATGGCGGGTATCTTGGTTATTTCTCGTGGGGCGATATGGACCCTGCATTCGAGGATGCAGCTTATTCACTGAAGATAGGTGAGGTATCCAATCCTGTTAAAACCGCTCACGGTTATAGTATCATAAAATTAGAGGACCGTGTGTCGCATCCTTTACTTACCGAGTCCGAATTTCTTCAAAAGAAATCCCAACTTGAAAGAGTTCTGAAAATCAAAAAGAAGAATTTAGCAGAAAAGGAATATCTCAGAAAAATATTCGATCCAAAAAAGGTTGTTTTCGATGAAGAATGTTTGAATTATCTGTTCAAGGATATAACGAGCGACATACGTGATAATATTGAAAAAAAGAAGACAGAAAATCATACATCTAAATGTGTTTCGTATGATGGATTATCGTACACAGGTAAAGAAATCCTAAATAAAATAACCGAACTCCCGGAATATCACAAAGTGAAAATAAATTCAATTGATAAATTGAAAGTCGTAATACACGGCTTTCTCATCCAGGATAGACTTCTTAGAATTGTTAAAGAAAAAGGGTACGATCAATTAGCGATAGTTAAACAGACTTTAAGCAATCAACAAGATATAATATTTTTAAAATTCAAACGAAAAGAAATAACAGACAAAGCCGCCTTTTCTGATTCATTAGCGTACAGTTATTACGAGGAAAACAAACAACGGTTCTCAATGGAAGATGAAATCAATGTTCAGGAAATCATCGTTGAAAGCGAAAAGTTGGCTGACAATCTTAGAAACTTACTCGATAATGGAAAAGATTTTGGAGAATTAGCTGAAAAATATTCTTTACGGAAATGGTCGGCAGCCAATAAAGGTGTTATGGGTTTTGCGGCATTATCGAAGTTTGGAATGCTTAAAGAAAAATTCTGGAATAGTCCCAATCATGAATTACTCGGACCAATAAGAATTGAGAATCACTATGGTTTATTTAAAGTTTTAGAAAAAAAACAAGGCAAAAAGATTGAATATGGACTGGTAAAAGAAAAAGTAATTCAGGCGTTAAAAATCGCCGAACAATCGAGGATCGTAAAGGAATATTTAGATAAGCTTCGAGAGCAAGTAAATGTAGAAATCAATGAACATATTTTAAGTACATACGATGTTGCAAATTATGTTACCAGTGAATATTAATTTATTATTAGAAGGAGCATAACATGAAGAAAATGTTATTGATTATCATTCTTATTATTTTGCCATATTTTCTCTGGGCTGGTACAACTGGCAAACTTACAGGTAAAGTTACCGATAGTAAAACGAAAGAGGCGTTAATTGGTGTTAACATTCTAATGGACGGAACAACGCTAGGGACGTCCTCAGACATCAATGGTAATTATGTCATACTTAATATTCATCCCGGCAAATATAAAGTTAAAGTAAGTTACATTGGGTATCAAGCCATAATTATGGAAAATGTTCCAATCTCGATCGATCTGACGACTACAAGAGATATTGAACTAAGCGAAACACATATTGAAATGGAAGCCATAATTATAGAAGCGAAAGCCGAAGCACTGAAGAAAGATATCACTTCAAGTCAGGCGATAATTTCTTCCGATCAAATTAAAAATCTACCTGTGGCAGAGTTGACTGACGTCCTCCAGCTTCAGGCAGGTGTTACAAAAGATGCAAGCGGTGGTTTCCACATTCGAGGTGGACGAACAACAGAGATTGCTTACTGGGTAAATGGTATTTCAATAACTGATGCTTATGATAATAGTCAGGGAATAAGGATCGATAACAGCAGCGTGCAGGAACTTCAAGTTATCAGTGGTACATTTAATGCGGAATATGGGAATGCCATGTCGGGGATTATCAATACTGTAACTAAAGAGGGAAGCCCGAAATATTCAGGTAGTGTCAACTTTTACACAAGCGATCACCTCAGCAACTTTACTACATATTTCCCATACATAGATAGATACAATCCTATTGTAAGTCATAATTTTCAAGGAAGTTTGAGCGGACCGTTTCCATTTACCAGTAACAAACTAAGATTCTTTGCTAATGCACGATATTTTTATGATGATGGATGGTTGTATGGTGAGAAGCGGTTCAAAACGACCGGAAGAGAAGGTGATCGCAAAATTACAGCGATGAACTGGCGTAATAATTACATAGGGCAAGCGAACATAGGTTATCAGATGTTATCAGACGTAAAAATAAATGGTGAATTTTTATACTCGAAGGAAGATTATCAGGATTATGATCATAGTTTCCGATATGTACCTGATGGGAACGTGTTCAAATATGCTAATAGTTACAATGGAACATTTACATTAAATCACATGTTATCCGCTTCGTCATTTTATACATTGAAAGCTTCGTACTTTGTCAAGGATTTCAATGAATATCTTTACAAAGACTGGAATGACCCGCGGTATTTACATCCCGATTCACTTAACACAGTCAGCTATGCCTTTCGTACTGGTGGGACCAATCTCCACCGATTCTTCAGAGAGACAAACACTTTTTTAGCAAAAACTGATTTCACAAGCCAGGCATATGAAAATCATTTAATAAAGCTCGGTGTGGAAACAAAAATTCATAAGCTGAAATTCGACGACTACACCCTCGAGCCGTTAAGAATAAATAACATTCCTGTTGAACCGTTTAAGCCCTCGATACCTGATGAAAATTCACCAAACAGAACAAAGTATCTAAATAAGCCGATCGAATTTTCAGGATATATGCAGGACAAGATTGAATATCAGAATGTAATAATTAACTTAGGCATTCGGTTAGATTATTTCGATGCAAGAGGTAAAGTGCTTGTTGACCCAACAGATCCGAATATCAACATACCGTTGAGGCCTGGTTTAGATTCTTTAAGCTTAGCCGAGAGAGAGCAATATTTTTACAAAGATTCCAGGTCCAAATGGCAAATTAGTCCGCGGTTCGGTATTGCATATCCGATAAGTGAATATGGGGTCGTTCACTTTTCGTATGGACATTTTTTACAGATTCCTACTTTCCAATATTTGTATAATAGGGGGGAATATAAAGTTCCTGAAACCGGGGAGAAGTATGGTGTGTACGGAAATCCCGATTTAGAAGCACAAAAAACTGTGATGTATGAGATCGGTTTCCGTCAGGAGTTTTTAGACGACTTTTTGATTGATGCAACCGCTTTTTATAAGGATGTTCGAAACTGGATAACGGCAGGACCATTTATTTCTACACGGAATATAGTTACATATTCAAAATACATAAACAAAGATTATTCTAATGTCAAAGGTATTACATTTATCTTCAGTAAACGCCTGAGTAATTACTATGCATTCGATTTGAATTATACTTATCAAGTTGCAGAAGGAAGCAACTCAAGTCCCGAAGATGAATACTATGCACAATTAGGTGAAGGTGAACCAACGCTCTATTTACTTCCTATGGATTGGGATCAAAGGCACTTAATAAATTTTAATATCCTTGTTGGTGAAAAAAACTGGGGAACAAGTTTGTTAGCGCGTTATGGTACAGGTTTACCATATACACCGGCTATAACGCAGTATACTGCTGAGCGTGGAATCACATCAGGTTTGCAGAAGAATAGTCGAATCCGACCTCCTCAATTTACGATTGATCTGAAATTGCATAAAGTATTTTCCTTATTAAGCACAGAACTAACAGCGTATTTGAGAATTTTTAATTTACTCGATTCGAGGACTGTAATAAATGTTTTCGGAGATACTGGCAAACCCGATTATACAAATGAAGCAAAAAACGTTGGGTACGATCCAAAACGCCCTAATACAATTGAAGAATATTTGAGATACCCCTGGAATTATGCCGAACCTCGGAACGTTCAAATCGGCTTAGAAATTTCATTCTAGAAAATGATGGAGATAGTTTCAATGAAGAACTTCTTAAGATTTATAGCATATATTACTCTGATAATTTTGATTTCAGATGGAGCGATTTCACAATATCAACCGGGCAAGGAGAGAGGTGACCCAAAATACCGTGCAAAAGGGCAAATGGAAGGTAACAATATACGAACTACAATTCAGAATTATGGTTTAACCGGACGGTGGGGCGGCGTTCCGATTTATGAGCAAACACCATATGAGTGGCCCAAGAACACAGGACAAGTATATTTAGCGATGACGGTACTATGGGTTGGCGGGGAAGTCGTAGACCAAACGGGTACTACACAAAAAATAGTTAATGTTGGAACGGGACGAACTTCACCAGAAGGAAAATCCTGGAACTTTGAACCAATACCGGGATATTATAATCCAGAACGACAAGAAGTAGCAACGAGCGTAAACAGCGAGACATGGCCCCCATTCTGGCCCGATAGAATGGCAGATGTAAAAGACCCCGGTTGGCCTGGGAGCTGGAATGGTTATTTCGGTAAGGATAAATTCAATGCTGATCAAGAAATGTTTTATAGGATATCGGACGATAGGTATAGTCGCTTTGCAGATTATTTTCCCGATACCACCGATTACACACGTAAAGGTTTAGGGATACTCGTAGATGTTCGAGCATTGGCTTGGAATCAGGTGCTGGTTAATGATGTACTGTATGTTCTGCATTACATAAAAAACGATGGAACAAAAGATATCTCAAAAGTTGCTACTACAATCTGGTACGCTGATTTTGTCGGTGGTGATGGTGACTCACAGGATGATTGGTCTGAATTTGATCTTCTGCAGGATATTGCCTGGAGCTTCGATGCAGATCATAGAGCTCCAACATTCGGTTCGAATCCGGTTGGAATTGTTGCCTGTGCGTTCTTAGAAACACCAGGAAATGCAACCGATCGGATTGATAACGATGGTGATGGAGAAAAAGATGGTCCAAAGGTCACTGCAGATATGCTCGTTGGTGAGATCTCTGATGATTTAATAGATAATAATGGGAATGGATTAATTGACGAAAATCAGACTCATATTCCTTTCGGTACGCAGGTCGGAGTAACTTACGCTGATGGTATAGACCAAAACGGAAATGCAGAAGTGGGAAGCCCCATAATAACAGACGAAATGGTTTTATTTGCTAATCCCGATCCTTGGAAACGTTTCCCCCCATTTCCAGAGCAAGATACGATACAAAAAGGAGTTGTACATTTAATAATGGTTGATCCGACTGATGTGGGATTGGCTTATAAAAATTACATTGACGATAATGGAAATGGCGAATTAAACAGCCCTACCATTACCCAGCAAATGATCGAAATCGCAAGACTTGATTCGCCTTACTTTCGATACAAAGTGCCGGGAACGAATGTGATTCTTTATAATTTGCATCAGAGTGATCTTGGGAAAAAATATGCTGACGGAATTGATAATGATAATAACGGGGCGATTGATGAGTTTATGGATGAAGGAATAGACGAGATGATTGATGAAGCACGTGATGATGGAATTGACAATGATGGAGATTGGAATCCATTTACAGACGATGTCGGGTTAGATGGCATTCCTGATACACAAGATGAAGGTGAAGGAGATGGTAAGCCAACTTCGGGTGCGCGTTACGGATTGCCTGGAGAACCTAACATTGACGTTACTGATGTCTCAGAGACTGATCAGATCGGAATCACGAATGCTCAGTATTTTCCTGCAGGTGACTTACAACTTAGCGTTGCTAAAGATGCGCAATTATGGTTTACCTATATGATGCCTGGTAAGTTTTATGATCCGATGCAGGTGATATATGGTGAGAATGACTTAACCATTTCATCTGGTTTCTTCCCCCTTAAGGCGGGCCAAACTGAACCATTTTCTATTGCCATTCTATTAGCGAATGGTCCTATACCGGATCCAAAAGCTGCATATAGAAAAGCGGAAATCCTGAGGAAAAGAGTTCGCGCTCAAGAAACTTATAATAACGATTATCAATTTGCCAATGCTCCTATCACACCAACTCTAACGGCAATCCCGGGAGATAATAGGGTAACTTTATATTGGGATGATATTGCAGAACAGTCATTCGATACATATGTAAATAACATTGGAGGTAACGGTAAAGACTTCGAGGGCTATAGAATATACCGCTCATCTGATCCAGCTTTTCAGGATGTGGAAAATATAACGACAGGATACGGTATAAAGAAATTCAAGACACCACTTAAGATATTCGACTTGAAGAATGGAATCACCGGCTTTGATTCTGTTGGATTTGATGGTGTTCGTTTTTATTTAGGTGATGATTCTGGACTACAGCACTCTTGGGTTGATACGACTGTTAAAAATGGTTTTACATATTACTATGCAATTACTTCATATGATTTCGGTTATACTGCAGGTGGAATTATGCCATCTGAAAGTCCGATTCGTATAACACTATTACCCGATGGGAGTGTGAAGTTATCACCAAATGTTGCGCGTGTAACACCAGAAGCGCCTGCCGCAGGATATGTACCACCTACATTAGGAAATATTGAGTTAATCGAAGGTACGACAACCGGGTCGGTCTCTTATGAAATCATAGATCTTAACAAAGTGAAAGAAAATCATGTTTATTATATTACATTCGAAGACACACTGAAAGCGGGGAAATCTGGTGCACCGGACACTCTTACTACGAAAAGTTTTACTTTATTCGATTCTACAGAAAATAAAACTCTCATTGATAAAAGCCGTACCTTCGCAACAGAATATGAGCAACCAATTACAGATGGATTCCGGCTTACTTTCTACAGTGAACCACGTGTTGAGTTAAATAAGAGTACGTCCCGGTGGAGTAGTTCTAACCTCCCTGCTTTTAAATTTGAAAAATTTGTAACGATTACCGGTGAAAAAGGTGAAGAGATGCCATATGATTATTTCATCTTATTCTCGGACGTAGGTGTTGATACTTCTACACAGATAAGAGCAATCAGTCGTACATGGCAGTCTATACCAGTTAATTTCCAGGTTTATAATAGAAGCAAGAAAAAACTCATCGACTTTGGTTTCATTGAAGTAGATACGACTGGCGGGACGGGAAAATTATCTGCTGCACGTGGACCTCGGCTCGATAGAATTGTCTTCCTTGAACCGAACATCAACGATTCATTAGTTTTTACATGGTCGTTCTATTTAGCAGTTCCACCAGATTCAACGCAGACAATTCCTTTACCCGGAGATTCAGCGATTTTAAATCTTAAAAAACCATTCCTCTCTTCCGACATCTTTCGTTTTGTGGCATCGCAGGGTAAAATAGACATAGCCAAGGCAAAGACAGAGTTGGAGAAGATTAAAGTGGTTCCGAATCCCTATGTTGCGTCAGCAGCATGGGAACCAAAAAATCCATACAGGAGCGGAAGAGGTCCACGATCGTTACATTTTATCCATCTTCCGGCTAAGTGCACGATTAGAATTTTTACAATTAATGGAGAGCTTATTAAAATTATAGAACATGATAATCCATACAGCAATGGTACGGCTTATTGGGATTTATTAACCCAAGATAACTTATCTGCTTCTTACGGTGTATATGTTTATCATGTTGAGGCACCGGGGATTGGTGAAAAAATTGGTAAGTTTGCAATCATCAAATGAAAATGAGTTGAAGAATAATATCTCAAGGAGATAAAATAATGAAACCAAAAGGATT
Source organism: Bacteroidota bacterium (assembly GCA_030019075.1). Lineage (GTDB taxonomy): Bacteria > Bacteroidota > Ignavibacteria > UBA10030 > SZUA-254 > JASEHD01. The sequence continues at coordinate 24,637 of JASEHD010000007.1, read as the reverse complement.
AATACTATTGATTGCGCTGGCTGTGATTCAGCATACAGCGTCAGGCATCGAAGTAAAGAAGACTGGAACAACAGGTGCGAAATTTTTGAGCATTGGAATCGGTCCGCGTGCCAATGCCATGGGCGGTGCATTTACTTCTGTCGCTAATGACGCTTCCGCCTTGTACTGGAACCCTGCAGGTATCGCACTTGTAAACGAAGTTCAGACGTTGTTTACATATTCGAAGCTCTTTGCCGATATAAAATTAAATTACTTTGGTGTTGTAGTACCGGCAAATGAGATCGGAAAATTCGGTTTCAGTGTTACTGCTCTAAGTGCGGGTGAGATGGATGTTACTACGGAAGATTATCCGGAAGGAACTGGTGAAACATTTTCTGCCGCGAGTTACTCTTTCAGCTTATCTTATGCGCGTCGAATTACAGACCATTTCATGGTTGGAGTGAATGCAAAATATATTCGCGAAGACATTTTTAATTCAAGTGCTAACGGTATCTGCTTCGATATCGGGACCATATTTACAACACCATTCTATGGAGTACGCTTCTCCAGCAGCATTTCAAATTACGGTACCAAAATGAAGATCAGCGGTGATGATTTGCTCGTTCGGCACGACCCTGATCCACAGCGAGCCGGAAACAATGAAACCATTGATGCAAATTATGCTACTGATGAATTTGAACTTCCTCTTCGGCTGCAGATTGGTATCTCAAGAGATTTTATGTTCGTTGAGAATCAAAGATTTACGATAGCAATAGATGCAGCACATCCGAACGATAATGCCCAATATGTAAATTTTGGGGGTGAGCTTGCATTGATGGGAGAAATAATATTTTTACGTGGCGGATATAAAACCTTGTTCTTAAAAGATAGTCAGGAAGGGTTATCGCTTGGAATTGGCTTAAATTACACCGGTTTGGGCTATCTCGGCTTCACAATGGATTATTCATACCAAAAATATGACTACTTAGGTGATACACATAGTTTTGGTATTATTCTTAGATTTTGAATTTAAATAAAATTGTTTGTATATTTCCACCGATATTAAATATGTTTAAACATAAAACAAATTCATTATTTATCAAACAAATATGAGGGATATATGAAAAGATCGATATTAGTTTTTGTGATAATGTGTTTCATCGGCGCCTCATTTCCACTTTCGGCGCAGGTGGACACAGTTGATGTTACCTTCCAGGTAAATATGCGAGTTAAGATCTTAGAAGGATATTTTAATACAACTACGGAAGTTGTAAGAGCTGTTGGTGAAATACAAGACCCCCAATGGTCACCGGCGACCGCACCAGATATGGTCGATCCAAATAACGATAGTATATATACTGTTACTTATCGTATCCCTGCCAATGCATCGTACCAATATAAATACAACATTGGTACTTCGTGGGCTGGAAAAGATGAATTGGGCGGCAAACCCAATCGTTCGCTTGTTCTCGGTAGTACTAATACAACACTTGCTCCTGTTTATTTCGATAACGATTCAGTCGTTACATTAATGGGGGACGGAAATATCATGTTTAAGGTTGATATGACTGTTATGGCGGAGATCGGTATTTATCAACCCGATGTGGATAAACTTCAGGTAAGAGGAAGCTTTAACGGCTGGAGTGGAGATGACACAGCAAAATCACATATGAACCAAGACATAGTTGATCCAAATCTATGGTTCATAAATGTTCCATTCGTTAATGCTGGTATTGGCGAGATACAATATTATAAATATTATGTTAATCTCGATACACCAGGCATTTGGCTTGATGCATGGGAGAGACCATGTTCACGTGGTGGTGGAAATCGCGAAGCGACATTCCTGGCTCAACCAAATCAAGTGGTACCTACTGCATATTATGACGATATCCATCCCGATTGGGTTATAGTAACGGGCAATCAACTCCAAGCTAAGTTCAGAGTAAATATGAAACCAGCAATGGATCCAATCCAAACGGCGGTTCCATTTGTTCCAGGGCAGGATACTCTATTCTGGATATGTGAACAACCATCATTTGTTCGGACTCAGGGTTGGACAGATTCCGATACAATGAAAGTTCTAATTTTAACGGATCCCGATAATGATTCGATTTATACTGGGACATTGTCGATTGGCGCACCTTCATTCAATTCATTCGTTTACCGATATGCATATAAGAGTGGAGCCGATGGTGGATGGCAGCATGAACCTGCTGGTTTCGGAGCGTTTGCTTATCGAGTAAGATTCATTGGACAAGATGTGGCACGATCATTCCCGATTAATCCCTGGACTATGCCTGTGGATACCTGGACTAATGATCAGGTAAAGACTGATCAAGAAACAGATCCATACACATCTCTTCTCCTTGTTCGCGAAGCTAAAGGAGTTTTACCAACAAGTTATCAATTACACCAGAATTATCCTAACCCATTCAACCCGAATACATCAATTCGATTCGAAATTATGAATAGAGCGTTTGTTTCTTTGAAAGTATTCAACGTTTTGGGACAGGAAGTTGCAACATTGGTTAACGAGGAATTAACTCCGGGTACATACAGATTTAACTTCGATGCGAGCGGATTAGCAAGCGGTTTGTACTTCTATAAAATTACCGCAGGCGAATACGTTGCAACAAAGAAGATGTTATTCGTGAAGTAAGTTCACCATCTATCGCACACTTTATCAGAAGGTGCTCGGAACATACATGTTTATGGAAAGCCGGTTTAGAAAAGCCGGCTTTTTTATTTCATCGCTATAAGTGAATAAATAAAACTCATTCATCTATAATAATATTCTAAATATTTATGCTCAAACATAAAATTAATATCGTTTTAATTCAACTTCTTTTCATTTCAGCATCATGCGTCTCGCAAAACAAAGTAATCATCCCTAATTGGGTACAGGATGCCATATTCTATCAAATTTTCCCCGAGCGTTTTGCAAATGGAGATTCGACAAACGATCCACAAAATGTTAAAGCATGGGGCGGCAAACCTGAATACAATAATTACTTTGGCGGTGATTTAGCAGGTGTAATTCAAAATCTCGACTACCTTCAGGAACTTGGTATCAATGCCTTATATTTAAATCCTATTTTTGAATCCAATTCTAATCATAAATATCATACAAAAGATTATTTCAAAATAGATCCGCAATTTGGAAACGACTCGATATTCAAGATGCTTTTAAGTGAATGTCATAAACGCGGGATAAAGGTAGTGATCGATGGCGTGTTCAATCATACGGGAATAGATTTCTTTGCTTTTCAGGATATAGTGAAAAACGAAAATAATTCCAAATACTTGAAGTGGTATGATGTTCATAGTTTCCCGGTTCAACTTCCGCCTGCAAAACCAAACTACGAAGCATGGTGGGGGATGGGAGACTTACCGAAGCTCATGGCTGACAATCCCGAAGTTAGAAAATATATCTTCGAAGCAACTCAATATTGGATGAAGATGGGACTTGACGGCTGGCGTCTTGATGTACCGAATGAGATGTCGCACGATTTCTGGATACAATGGCGTACATTGGTAAAAGGTGAAAATCCAGATGCATACATAGTTGGTGAAATTTGGGACGATGCATCAGCATGGCTGAAGGGAAACCAATTTGATGCGGTGATGAATTATCGTTTCCGCGGTGCGTGCGTTGGATGGATTGCTCTTGAGAACAGAAATACTTTTCAATTTGATTCGATATTATCTGCAACACGAAAAGATTATCCAAACGAAGTTAATTATGCTCTCCAAAACCTCATCGGCAGTCACGACACGGAGCGTTTCTTGACGTTATGCAAGGGTAACATCGGAAAAGCGAAGTTAGCAGCACTTTTTCAAATGACGTACGTCGGTGCGCCGATGATTTACTATGGAGATGAAATCGGAATGATGGGCGGACGCGACCCCGACTGCCGGCGTACAATGATTTTGGATACACTTCATTGGAATTCTGACCTCAGGGAATTTTATAAAAAAGTTATACGCATTAGAGATGAAAATCCAGTATTCAGAAAAGGTGATTATCGAACGATTATTGTAGATGCGACTAAAAATATCATTGCGTTTAGGCGCGACTATGAAAGTAACCATGCGATTGTTATCCTTAATAATAGTCCGAATTGCCAAAATCTTGTCATCGATAATCTTAGTCAATCATTTCAAGAGTGGTATGATGTTTTGAATGAAAAGCATATCAAACTTCAAGATGGAAAGTTATCTCTCGAAAGTTTATCCCCATACAGTGGAGCAATTTTACTGAATACAAAAAGGAAATGAATAAATTAACTCTAATAACAATCCTTGCGTTATTTGTAACAAGCTATCTGCTTTCTCAATCGCAAGATAGTGCAACAATAACATTTCGTGCATATAAACCTGCAGTACCTATTGTTTATGTTCCAGGTGAATTTAACAATTGGGGACCCAATTCGAGCGGTGTTATTTCTCCCGGTGCTCCTTCTACCATGAGGTATGATACATCCCTCAGCGCATGGATAAAAACCTACACATTTAAAATTCACGATCCATCCGATACACGCAGGACAATGGGTGATTCGGTTTTCCAGTACAAATTTAATCAAGGAGGGACTTCTACAGGATGGTACAGCGATCCGTTGAATCCTGAAACAAATCCATCTGACCATAATAATTCTGTTCTAAGATTAACGAAATTATTCTGGTTCGAATTTTATGCCGCAGAATCAAGTCAATCGATAGTAAAAGTTTCTGCCAGCTTAGTACATGCTAATAATGATACTATCGTTTCAATAAAATTATCTACCGGACAGTATCAGAACTCTACACTCACGACTATCGATGTAACTTCGGCTTATGATTCAGTTACACGTATCTTAGATTATCGGCTTGCTTTACCAATTCCAAAATCATATTTTATAAAATTTGTTGGCTTCAATAATCATGGAGATTCTGTTGTGTTTAAACGAGGCGGTTATAATGTTACGATCATGCCCCTTCCAGCGTACGCAAATAATGGTATAACATTGCCGAGTTCGTCATCAAATGATTCTACAACTTTTCGATTGAAAGTCCCGGGGAAAGAATATGTACTATTACGATTAGCGCCGGTTGGGACAAATCCTGCAACCGTGGAACCGTTAGTAATGCGAAAAGCTCCTACTACCAATGACTGGTGGATTAATTTAAAATTACCTATCGGCACATACGAATATTTATACGAATTTGAAAATAATAAAATGATATACGATCCTTTCGGAGGTTGGAATGGACAGTACGGCTCACGCTTTTCAACCGATTCAACCGGTCTTACTGCAGATGATTACGTTTGGCAGAATACAAATTATCAACGTCCTCCTTTAAATAAGATCGTAATATATGAACTCAACCTCGGAGAGTTTGCAGGCGGTTATTTTAATCTTCCTGCAGGTGCAGCAACATTCATTCATCTCATACAAACACTTCCTTATCTCGATTCTCTCGGAATCAACGCAATCGAATTGATGCCGATAACAGATTATGGCGAACTTGGACGCTCAGGTTTCTCGTGGGGCTATGATGTCAATTCATGGTTTTCTATCGAACCGAGTTATGGGACACCTGCAGATTTTAAAGCATTTGTAGACTCAGCCCATGGGCGGGGAATTGCTGTCATTTTGGATGTCGTATTCAATCATCTTAATGAAACAAGTCCACTATGGCAGTTGCTTCCTGATGAAGTTGCGAATCCTTATTTCAAGTTTTGCAACGACTTAAGATATAACGAAGACCCGTTATGTTTTTTTAAAGATATTGATCATTGGACTACCGAAACTCAAGAAATTGTTTACACATCTCTCAAAATGTGGATCGATGTTTATCATGTCGATGGTTTCCGATATGATTACACACAGGGTATTGGATGGAATATCAACGACACAACTAAGGGAATACTTGGTTGGGTAAATAAAATAAATCGCGATTACAATGGAACGATTTATCAAATCGTAGAACATCTTCCTGAAAGTCCTGCATTAATTTATTACAGTAGAATAACGAGCGGCTGGCACGATAGTTTTCGCGACGAAGTATTCAATTGTTTGATCCCTTCTTTATATCCAACTTTGGCAACAATTGAAGATAAAGTGATCGATCTCGGTGCATACCCAAGCAACGATGTGCCATCAACACCTGCAAGATATGCAAACAGAACAGAACCTGTGAACGCTAATGTAAATCATGATGAGCAATCATTGATTTTTGAGATGGTTACATATCAAGGTGTCCCGGAGACAACTGCAATTAAAAGAGATAAACTTTACGCGACATTCATGTTCACATCGCTTGGAATACCGATGCTATGGGAAGGAATGGAATTCAGTGAACCTCGCGGCTGGCATGATGGTGGGGAAAGACTTTCATATCGACCTGTGCAGTTTTCTTACTATCGAACAGCACGAGGTCAATCTCATTATAACTATTACAAGAGATTGATTTTCCAACGATTAAATAATCCAGCACTGTACAATGGAACACTGCGGAAACTTTATAAATACAACACAGAAAAAGTATTAGTATGGGGATTTGACGACTCGACTTCCGGTTCAAAAGTGATGGCGGTTGCAAATTTAAGTAACACTCAGAAAACCGTGAGAAATGTCCCTTGGCTCGGAACCGGTGATTGGTTTGATATCTTTAGTCAAACGATTTATACTGCATCAAGTTTAACCATTGATAGCATAACGTTGCCTGCATATACTGCGATTGTTTATTCGAACAGACCAGATAGTGTTTTGGATATTAAGGTAATCTCTGAAGGGATCACAAAAGAATTCTATTTATCCCAAAATTATCCGAATCCATTCAACCCGATAACGAATTTCGAATTTCGGATTTCGGAATTCGGAATTGTGTCTTTGAAGGTGTATAATCTACTTGGTCAAGAAGTTGCTACATTAGTAAACGAACATATGCAACCTGGGAGTTACAAAGTTTCATGGGATGCATCTCAAATTCCCAGTGGTGTTTATTTCTATCGATTATCCGTGGGATCCATCTCGGGACAATTAGGCAGCTCATCGACGATTTTAGGGCAGCCCTATGATGAAACAAAAAAATTATTACTCATAAGATAACTTAACAAGAACTCCGACTTCTTGCCCGGATTGTACAGGGATAGAAGTCGGAGCTCTAAACATGCAATAATGTATTAGATATGAAAATCATATATCAGCAACCATCCATGAACCAGCTCTGGAGTATAATATTACTCTCATTAGTTTTATTTTTTTCTTGCTCACGGAGGGTTGATCTTAATCGCGTGGTCATCTGGCATCAGATGCGTGTGGATGAACGCCTCATACTTGAAGAACAGATGAAGAAATATATGCAGCTTCATCCTGATGTGAAGCTTGAAGCAATCTACAAAGAGACTGAAGAGCTTCGTTCAGGTTTTATAATAGCAGCTATTGCGGGTCAAGGTCCTGATTTTGTCTATGGACCTTCTGATCAGGTTGGACCGTTTCAGGTAATGAATATTATCAAACCATTAGATAATATATTTTCAAAATCATATCTCGATTCTCTCAATCCCAAGGCGCTTACATATTATAAGGGACAATTATATCAGATTGCTGATAAGTTAGGAAATCATCTTACACTTGTGTATAATAAAAAACTTCTTCAACATCCTCCGCAGACGGATCAAGAAATGATTGAGATCGGCAAGAAGTTAACATTAGATAAAAATGGAGACGGAAAGACAGATCAATATGGACTTGTATGGAATTATACTGAACCGTTTTTCTTTATTCCGTTCATGACCGGCTTTGGTGGCTGGGTGATGGATGATGATGGTAAACCAACACTTGACAATAACGGAGTAATCGATGGTCTGAATTTCATAAAAGATTTACGGGATAAGTATAAGATTATTCCAAAGGAAGCCGATTATAATGTCGCAGATGCGTTATTCAAAGATGAAAAAGCTGCTATGATTATCAACGGAGATTGGTCGTGGGCAGGTTATGAAAAAGCCGGTATCGATATTGGAATTTCACCACTTCCTAAAATTACCAAGACAGGTTTATGGTGCGCCCCGATGGTATCGCCAAAAGGATTTTCCTTAAATAAAAATGTTCCGGAAGAAAAAATTGAACTTGTTGTTAATGTTCTGAAATATTTGTTAAATTCTGAAAATCAATTACAAACGGCAATACTTCTGAATACTATGCCAACGATGAAAAATCTCTATGAAGATCCATTAATCAAGAATAATGAAATATTAATAAATTCTCAGCGACAGATAGAAAACGGTCGTCCGATGCCGATTGTCCCGGAACTTAGAGCTATATGGGATGCAATGCGTCCCAGTTATCAAGCGGTTTTAGGTGGAGATAAAACTCCTGAGCAAGCGGCGAAAGATATGCAGGGTTTAGCATTGAGAAAAATTGCGGAGATGAATGAATGAGCATTAGAGCAGAGAGCGTAGAGCATAGAGTTATGAGCGCTGAACAGCGATTTACAAACAACAAAAAACAAATGAATCGGTATTATAAAAATATCTTCATCTTCATTTTCGTTGCGCCGGCTTTCCTTGTGCTACTTGGCGTTGTGTTTTATCCGTTTATATATAACGTGGTGATTTCGTTTTCGAACATGAACCTTAGGCACATTCAGGATTGGGAGTTGGTTGGTCCGAGGCAATATATCAAAGTGTTTACGGAGCCGACCGAGCCGAATTTCTATGTGATATTTTTAAAGACGGTTATCTGGACAGGGGTGAATGTTTTCTTTCATGTTGTCATAGGTGTTTTTCTTGCACTTCTCTTGAATCAGAAAATAAAAGGGAAAGGAATATATCGAACACTTCTTATTCTTCCATGGGCAATACCTCAGTACATTGTTGCATTAACTTGGCGCGGTATGTTTAATTATGAATATGGGTCTATAAATATTATCATCACAAAATACCTGAATCTGCCAGCAGTCGAATGGTTGAAAAGTCCCACCGAAGCATTCATGGCTTGCATTCTCACAAATGTTTGGCTCGGATTTCCATTTATGATGGTAGTGGCTTTGGGTGCTTTGCAGAGTATTCCGCATGAACTTTACGAGGCAGCAAATATAGATGGCGCCTCGTGGTATCATAAATTGAAAAACATAACTCTACCATTAATTCGTCCGGTCATGATACCAGCGATAACTTTGGGAATTGTGTGGACGTTTAATAACCTGAACATCGTTTGGCTTGTCAGCAATGCAGGCGAACCGTCAGATAACACACACATCCTCGTATCGTTTGTTTATAAAGCTGCATTCAATTTGTATCGTTATGGATATGCAGCAGCGTTATCAATAGTTATATTTTTTATTCTGTTAATTTTCAGTCTCTCCTTCATGAAGAGAACGAAAGCAACAGAGGCGGCGTATTAACGAGTGGAGTAATGGAATGATAGAGTGGTGGAATGATGTCAGATATCCGATGTTTGATATCAGCAGAGAGCGTAGAGCAATGAGCGGTGAGCGCTGGGCAGTGAACACCGATTTCCATACAAAGTACCAAGTACAAATGACTAATGACTTGAAAAATGATTCAATGAATAAATAAGACAATGAAACAATCGAATAATTTAACTGCTATATGAATTACCCAAAACAAAAAATATATTTCATACGGCTTGTAACTCATCTAATTCTCATAATCTTCGCTATTATTGCAGTGTATCCGGTCTTGCAAGTAGTAACTATATCGCTCAGACCGGCTGATAAATTACTATCGACATCGATGGAAATTATTCCCGAAAATGCAACGCTGAAATCATACATTGGTTTGTTTACAGACCAACCGTTTTTACTTTGGGTACGAAATAGTGCGCTGGTATCTTTTACCGTTACGCTTACAGGTGTTGTACTTGCAGCTATGGCGGGATATGCATTCTCGCGGTTCAACTTCATCGGTAAGAAATTTGGATTGTTGAGTTTGCTTGTAACTCAGATGTTTCCGGCAACAATGCTTTTACTTCCATTGTATTTGATGTTAATATACCTCGGACTTATTAACTCTTATTTAGGAATAATAATAACATATTCGGCAACTGCTCTCCCATTCTGCGTTTGGACAATGAAAGGATACTACGATACAATTCCAGTAAGTTTAGAAGAAGCAGCACGAATCGATGGGTGTAATCAGTTTGAGGCATTTTATAAAGTTATTTTACCGCTTGCCGCTCCTGCACTTGTCATTACGGGATTGTTTTCATTCATGACAGCATGGTCGGAGTACATAGTAGCGGCTCAAATTTTACAAGATACGCAGCTATGGACGTTGCCTCTTGGATTGAAATCATTTGAATCGAACATGTCGACAGAGTGGGGACTATACGGTGCTGCTTCACTAATCGTTATGATTCCTGTTGTTATCCTTTTTTTAGTATTGAGTAAATGGTTAGTTTCAGGATTGACTCTCGGTAGCGTTAAAGGTTAAAACTTGATCAAGTCAAATAATGCGGCTGAGCTAAAAGTCCGTCTAAACTGCCAGAAGTCCGACTTCTGATTTTGCAATACGGAAAGAAGTCGCACTTCTAAATTTATTGAGGGAGGTTCTCGAGTAATTCGACGAAGTCGAATGTAACGAGAGAACCACACAAAAATATCACACAGAAACCGCACGGATATCTACCAGTGGTAATCTGTGACAATCCGTGGTTAAATATAACACTGGCTTTTGTTTCTTAATCTTCCCAACTTTATAATAACTCTCTAATTTTTCAACATCGTATCCGAAAGGCGAAAGAAGTGTTTCAACCGCTTTTAATAACAGCTCGGTGTATTTTCCAATATCATATCCATCCTCGTGTTGGTAGGTGAGCAGACTTTTTGCCTTCTGAGGATCACGTTTGCCCGTCTGGTCAACAATAACATATTCAATTACTTCACCAGCTTGAATGTTTACACCAAACTGCGCAAGCTCACGCACAACCATGGCGTTGACATTATTGTTCGCATATTCGCCGGCATCTTTTTGAACTCTTCGCCTAAGCACCAACTCTCTTGGATCAACATTACCGGCACGCAATTCATGAAGGTAGAATCCCGCTTCCCGTAAAAGCTCAGGAACTAATTTTTGAATATCGGAAATACTTTTTGCTCCCGAAAGCATCTCAAGCAATCGTGCCTGCATTTTTTTGACGTACGGTGGTGAGTCTTTTCTTCGCGTCTCTATGCCGCGCATTTTTATTTCACCGTGATCGTACCAACCGACATATTTTTGTGCTGCTGGGATGCCGGGGTCCAACTTCGAGCTTGGGAAAAGAATCCAGTTATAAATTCCTTCCAATGAAATATTTACCCCGACAACATCCTTAATCTGCTTAGAAAGCTTTTCGTAATCCTCGTGAGTTGCGCCCGGTTTTTTTAGCCAAATACAATCTATGATTGCGTGGACAAGATGGTAACCATTTGCCTCAGCAATCTCTTTGGCAGTGAGGAGTGCTTCACGAGAAAAAGCATTCACAGACTCATGTGCTTCAATCCGACCGAAGCGTGCGTTTTTGTATCCAAGATAACCGAAACAAGTAACGAGCATCCACTTCAGAGCATTTTGCCGGCGGTCGTATTTTTGATGTTCGGCGAGTGTCGTTGCTGCTTTTTTCCGTGCTTTGTAGTAAGCACGCTTTTCTAAGACAGGTTTCAAAGTTACCGGCACAATGCCTTGTCGTTTCTCGCAAATTGTGTAACCAAGCTCCGGAACTTTTCTGTTATGGCAGCATCGGCAATTGATTGTCTCGGGGCTGATGTTATGTATTTCCATCAAACTTGGGTACATACTGGCGAAATCAAGCTCGGCAACATTTTCGTGGTATCCAAGCTCGGGCATGAAGATGAGTCCGCCGCGATCACTCAGTAACAACTCATCTGCAGTTTTGAAGTCTTCACCTTCCTTTTTTTCAGCAGGGATGAGAATGTTGTTTCGGTACGCGTAACTCATTTGCATACTTGCCAGTCCTGTTCCGATAGCCGCTCGTGATTGCTTTTGCATCGGCAGTTGTGTAAGTCGTGCAAGCTCAATCACGCCTTCAATATCCGATTCGCCCATGATAAAACTGTTTTCAGAATCCATATGCCATCGTCCCGCAAGCATAAACGCCGCATCACGGTGAATTACTTGCCCGTATGTCCAGTAACTTCTTTCTTTCGTTGTAAAGTACCCTTGCGATTGATCTCGATTAAAAAGCAAAGGTATTTTATATCGTGCTGATGTCTGGGCAAGTGTCGGAAAAAGTGTTGCATCACCCCACGAGGAGATTATGATGTCGGGATCGTAATTGTACAGGTGCCAGTTCACTGACTGGAGAACTTCTTCAGGATCATTTTGTTCGATGGTGTAGGCTTTTTCTTCGTAACTGATTTCAAGATTGAGCGAGCGGGAGAATTTTGTACCGAAATCTGTGTTGTTTAAATACATAATTCTCAAATCGGGGATTTGATAATTGCACGCATCGAACTTATCATTTACATTGATTTTCTGGAGAATATTTTTTTGATCAATGATGAACTCACAATGAGCGAGAGGAAAAACTTGCCTATCGTACAAATACATCTGTGCAACCGGGATGTTACTGTTGTAGAAAACAAAGTGAGGGAAAAATTTCTGAAACGTCCAGACGCAATTATTTAATTGAAGCGGATTGTGTACGGTGATTTTGATAACTTCCCATTCTTCTCCAGAAAAAAGCTCGAGCTTCTTTTCTTTTCCGATTGTTACAGGAAATCTGAAGCGTTGGGCAAGAGTTAGAACTCGTTTCATGTCGCAAGTTTCTCCAAAGGAGTCCTTTCGGACAAGTTTCATGTAGAAAGATGGATGGAACGGATCGAGGCAATGATATGCTTTCCCGTCATCACCGATTATCCAAACGACCATGCCGCTGCGGGTGGGGTAGAGGTCGAAGAAGTAACCCAATAGATTTTGGATTTGGGATTTCGGATTTAGGATTGTTTGATAATTGGTCATTGGTCAATCGTCATTTGTCCGCCTTAAGCGGATTTGTTCTTTGTTCTTGGTACTTTGTTGCTCTAAGCTCTCTGCTCTTAGCTAACATCAGACATCGGATATCTGACATCTTTCCACCACTCCATTACTCCAACTCTCCATTTCTCCGATTCCTAATTTTTTTTCGAGCGATCTTACTTTCTTATACATCTCAAGCATCATTGCCATCAATATTGTTTCGAGTGGTACTTCGCTGGCAAGGAAAGCCCCTGCGGCAAGATGCAGCTTCGGTGCTCGCCACAACTCGTCGAATAATTGCTGGTCTTCCTTTCTCAATCCTCGACGGAATTTACTCCATGTTTCTCTGTTTTTGTCGACGACAAGCGTGAATGTATCGTTGTTTCGTCCCATAACTATTTTCTCCTTTCTTAAAAAGCATTCCCATAAATGGGAACGCTAACCGAAAAAAGTTCCTTAAAAGGAACTGTTGTTTAAGTGTTAAGCTTTTTCATTGAATAGTGATTAGAACAATTGATAAAATGAAAACCATTTTCACACGACTCTAAAATAGTTGCAACATCAACTGAGTTTTTGATAAATTGAAAAAGATTTTCTTTGCCCTTTGGCGGCTCGGCAACTTCAACATCGGCAATAAGAACATGGATATTCTTCTTTACCATATCTTTGAGCGTGTGCAGGATACGCTGCAAGCTTTGCCGGCACTCGTGCGGTTTTACCTGCTCGTCATAGTATGTGTCCAGCAATCCTAAGATAACCACAACTCGACATGGATTAGCTGCGAGGAAACGAGGGAGCTTTGTTGTGATTGCCGCTTCAGTTTGAAAAGCCGTGAACGAACGGGTAACGTATGTTCGACGCAGCAGAATTTTTGCCGGTATGCCAAGATACGCTGCAACCTTCGCGAGCGTGTAGCTGTTGAAACGTGTTGCGGCGTCAATGACTGCAATTGATTGCTGTGCTGCACTGCCGATGATAAGTCCAGCGGTAAACACGCCTGAATGCCCATGCAGTAAGTGCAGCCGTGCCGGCTGCTCTTGAAACCGCCGTGCCACAATGCCAAACTCGGCACGCGGCTGGAGTTCTGCGATATTTGTTGATTGCATAAAAGTCATTGTCAGTTTGCATTGGCGAAAAGCTACTGTTCAAAGATACGACAAATTTGTCTTTTTGTCAAGTAGCAAGCCGATAAAAATGTCTTTTAACAATAACAATACAGCTTCGAATTCGAAAGTTTGCATTTGTATGACAAATGTAATACATTTAATTAAGAAAGGAAAACCATGCCCAAGACAGTGATGTTAAGTACGAGAGTAGAGCCGAAGCTCAAGAAAAATGCTGATGAGATATTCCACAAACTTGGATTGACAACTTCTCAAGCAGTATCAATCTTTTTCGCTACGGTTGTGAACTTTAAAGGTATACCGTTTAAAATATTCGTACCGAATTCGGTAACAAAGAAAGCAATCGAAGATGCAAGGAAAAAAAGAGGTGTGAAGAAGTTTGATACGGTAAAAGAATTGATGATTGACCTTGAGAGTTGATGCTCACTATTCTTAGAACAAACCAGTTTAAGAAAGATTACAAACTTTCCAAAAAGCAGGGACGGGAAATTGAAAAGTTGGTAGAAGTTATTGAGAAACTTGTCTGCGAAGAAAAATTAGATCAGAAATATAGAGAACACGCACTTCACGGTAGCTATAAAGATTGTCGAGAATGCCATATCTGATTTGTTTGGATAAAAAATAAGCATATATTTTTTAGGTTATGTATACCGTTTCCTTCCTGTTGATTTATTCACAACAACTTTTTATATTCACACTGTATTGATTTGGGAATAATTGATAGTTTTTATATATAGATTCATTAACGAACAAACCCGCCGATTTTTATGGCGGGATAATTAATAGTTAGGGCGCAATTAAAGAAAAGCTCTTTATGTATAAAAAACGAACAATTGGTGAGAAACTTTTCGAGCGTTATTTGATTTCGCAAGGTTTGGCTGACTTCGATTTTGAAAAAACATTTAAGCACACTACAACAAAACTTGATTATAGTGTCATAATAAAGCGCAAAGAATTCTTATTTGAGGTTAAGGACTTTAATTATACGAAGCTCGCTTCCCCCCATGGCTGCTATGACCCTTACAATCGTATCCGAAACCACATTCATAAGGCTAAAGGTAAATTCCAGGATTTCAAGCAATGGCCATGTGCACTCGTTCTTTACAATAACAACGCACCTTTGGTTCATTTAACTATGCCACATGTTGTTGCCGGCGCTATGTACGGAGACGTTGGAATATCATGGTATGTCAATCTTAAAACTGGAAAATCAATCCCAAAGTCTGAACATATGGCATTTCTTTCTAAGGGCAAAATGGGTACTCCAGCTAAACCTTTCAACACTACTATCAGTGCCTTGATAACTTTGAGGAAAGTCTTTGATAGAGATGGTTCATTAAAGGGCTTGGGTGTCATTGTTTGGGAAAACCGATTTGCGAGAATCCGTTTCCCTAAAAAATTGTTTCGTGGACCCTTTGATGAGAGATACGCTTTCAGTAATGGTCAATATAAGAAAATTTTCGGTAATACATTTAAATAAGCAAACCGCCGACGCACCGAAGTTTTGATGAAAAAGAGATTTGAATTTAAAATTATTAAATAATATATTATTCCAACCGCTGACTTATCCGCCACCGGCGGAAGTGATATCCAGATTTATGGCGGGATAATTAATAGTTAGTATCGCGAAGGAAATGGTTTTAAAGATGTTTATGGTTGATTTAAAATAAGGTTTTTATATATTCAGAAAGTGTTGAACTCTGAGAGAAACGCCATGAAATCATTTTTATATAAATCCTCTATTTATGTGCCCAACAAGGTGGGAAAAGCCATTGGCGTGCCTACCAGCCATCTGTCGGGCTGGGCTTGTCAGCACAAGCAGAGGGATTTTTTATTTATAGCTAAAGGAGAATTTATGAAGAGTTTTGCTATTGTTTTTGTCGTCATTACGATGCTCGTAATTGCGTTTTCAGCACCGGTGTTCCCACAGAAAAAGGAGAACCTCCGTCATGGTAAGATGTTCATTCAAGAAAAGATGATGGAAGTTGAACGCGGACTACGACCCCATCTTCCTGGAAGTCAAAATGAAGAACTGTTCCAGGACGAGCAGATATTAAGGTCTTCAAGGCAATTCGATAGAAGAGGAGTCCAACTTTCCAAGATTTTATCATACAGCATGTATGTTCTTATTTCCGATGTTTTGGAGGAGTGGGATATAATTGCGAGTGTATGGCGTGCATCAAGTAAATCCACTTACGCATACGATGCAAATGGAAACAGAAAGGAGCATTTAATTCAGGATTGGGACGGTAGTGCGTGGGTGAATGATGATAAATACACTTACGCCTACGATGCAAATGGAAACCGAACGGAGCATTTATTTCAGACGTGGGGCGGTAGTGCGTGGGTGAATTCCTTGAAAGGCACATTTACCTGGCAAATGCTTATCACCGATGTAAACGAACAGGTAAACGCTATCGGCAGCTTCACATTATCAGCGAATTATCCCAATCCCTTCAATCCACAAACGAAAATATCCATCTCAGTACCAAAAGAAAGTTATATCACTCTTAAGGTGTATGACCTACTGGGTAAAGAAGTAACAACACTTGTAAACGAGAAAAAACGACCGGGTGAATATTCAATAACTTGGAGTGCAGAAAGCGTTCCAAGCGGAATGTACTTCTACAGATTAGTCGCGGAAGATTTTGTTGAGACGAAGAAAATAATTTTGATGAAATAATTTATTCTACCACAGAAATCGCCAATAGCAAACTGAGTTTATTAATAAGTAAGTTATTGCATATGGTTTGAGTTTCGGTGAAAAGTTTTGTATATTATAATCGCAATTTAATTCATTCAGTCATCACGTAATTAAAAATTGTGAATACCTTCTACTGTATTGCAACCTTGTGATGAGATGAATAAACGGTTGAAGACGTTCCTTTTTCAATGATAAAAGTGTTGAAAAAATTGTTGAATAACTTTTCATTTTTCTCACACTTGAAAAGAAAAATCTTATAAATTTGTTAGAGCCCGTAGCTCAGGGGTAGAGCATCTGCCTTTTAAGCAGAGGGCCGTTGGTTCAATTCCAACCGGGCTCACGAGTTAAAGTCCGTTGGTTCTTCGCCAGAGGCGAATCCGCTTTAGCGGAAATTCCAACCGGGCTCACAAAATCAAGTCAAAATGCAAAAATAAAAAAATAGTAATGGCTGGGCTTGTCCGTTTTTTAACTTTTTACTTTTTAATTTTGCCTTTTTAATTGAATTGCGCGAGTGGTGGAACTGGCAGACACACCATCTTGAGGGGGTGGCGCCCGGAAGGGTATGCGAGTTCAAGTCTCGCCTCGCGCACAAATATTTTTCGGGAATACTTGACTTTCTCATTTTCATTTCATATTTTACTTCACAAAATATGGTTAAAAGGCATATTATAGTAGCTTTGTTTTTTGCTGTGTTCTTACTCTCGGGCATTGCTTCCGCAGATGTTATTAAATCGGGGTCGTTACGTGCATTCAGTGACGGTATTCATGTTACGCTTCGCTGGGTCTCTGATGATGAATTGAACGTTGTGCGATATGAAATATTGAGAAGTTCTTCACTCGATAATGGATATATCACAATCGCTTCGATTGACCCAAAGGGACCATCGGCATATGAATTTATTGATAATTCAGCATTCGCCAAAGGAACTACTGTTTATTATTACAGAATTAAAGTCAAGTTCCCAAAGGAAGAATCCTATTATCCTGCACTGAATGAAAAACCATTGACTGTTCACCATAACGTCTCTGGTGTGCGTCGGACGTGGGGAAGCATTAAAGCAATGTTTCGATAAGTAAGAAATTTTAAATATCATTCTCTGGTAAGAGCGAGGGATAACTATCGCTCTTTTTTATTTTTTATCAATAACATGATTGTCAAAAAAAAAATCATACTCGCTTCTCGTTCTCCAAGAAGGCAGACTTTGCTTCGGCAGCTTGGTTTAGATTTTATAGTGATAGAGAGTGGTATTGACGAGGATCTAGATCATATAAAAATACCGATTGATCATGTAACTATTCTTTCCCAAGAAAAAGCAGCAGCTGTTGCAAAAGGAGTTGAGAATGGATTCGTGATTGGCGCAGATACGATTGTCGTATTAGATAAAGAAATTTTAGGTAAGCCAGAGAATGAGAAGGATGCATTCACGATGTTATCGAAACTGAGTGGACGAACGCATGAAGTTTACACTGGTTTCACAATTCTTGATCGTCCCTCAAATAAATTCATCACTGATTATGAAATAACAAAAGTTACATTCAGGCAGTTGGCTGCTAACGAAATTCACGAATATATTCAATCAGGTTCACCTATGGATAAAGCAGGAGCATACGGTATTCAGGATGATTATGGGGCTGTATTTGTTGAGAAAATTGATGGATGTTTTTATAATGTAGTTGGATTTCCGCTCACAAAGTTTTATCTTGCAATGGAAGTATTTCAGAAAGAATTAGGATTATTGTATGAATAAAAAAATAAGGGTATTGATTGCAAAAGTGGGCCTCGATGGTCATGATCGAGGTGCAAAAGTGATTGCCGCTGCTCTTCGTGATGCCGGTATGGAGGTGATTTATTCTGGTTTAAGAAAAACACCGGAAATGGTCGTTGAAGCAGCATTACAAGAAGATGTAGATGCTATTGGTGTCAGCATCCTCAGTGGCGCACATATGACAATCTTTCCACGAATATTAGCTCTCATAAAAGAAAAAGGTATGAATGATGTTCTCCTATTCGGTGGAGGAATTATTCCAGATCAGGATATCGCAACTCTAAAGGGTATGGGTGTTGGAGAGCTTTTTACGCCGGGCGCTTCCACGATAGACATCATCGCATATGTGAAAGATTGGATAAGTAAAAATCGTCCAATGTAAATCTTACTCTTCGTTAAGCCAGATTTTTGGGGCGATGGTGATAAAATCTTCATCGTCTTCCAATGGTTCTTTCCCTTCAATACGAACAAGTGATGTTATAATTTGAATATCTTTTAAAGGAAAAGAAAATAAATCATCAATGGAGAAAATAGCATGAAAATCCTGTGGCTTAAAAAAGTTTTCGAGTTTTTTTGCAAACTCATCTAAACGCTTCAGATAATATTTCACATTCTCATCCGCGAAATTAGGGTCCCATTCGATAGCTGGCTTGTGATTTTCAAATCCTCTTATCGTTGAATCATCCCCAGTTATATAGTAGGAGATATGGTCTCCCGGCTTCCAACTAATTCCAGCTTTGATTGCAACCTCGTATGCAGCAGCTCGATGTCTTGATCCAGATTCAACTGATTTTGTATACTCATCGAAACTTTCTCGAAGGACTTCTGTTCGGGAAAAATCTTTTATTGTCAATTTACGTTCCGATATTGCCTTGGAATAATGGATATAAGCGTTATGCAGCTTTTCATAGTCACGATTTAGCAATCCATCAATACATCCGTGGATAAACTCTCTTCCAAATCGCTCCATCATTCGAGAAATTAGGGATGTACCATTGATTTGAATATTATTATCGTAGTCAAGAAGTGCATAGTTTTTCTTTTTGTAACAAAAAATCCGCTTGTATTCTCTCTGAATGATTACATTCATCCCAAGAGGTATCGCCTCGTTAATACGTTCGATAAAATGTTTTTTCTTTATTTCGGTTTGATGAGATACAGGTGGAACAAAATAAATTTCATCTGTATCGACAAGAAGAACGACGCCCTCCATAGATGTGATAAATGAGATTACCTCTTGTATTATACTTTTGCCAAAATTCGCAAGCTCTTCCGAAAGCGTAAAATCATTAAAGAGGGTTCGGCTGTTGTCTAAATACCACGCAAGCGAATTTATCATATTCCTTAGGGATGCTCGGAACGCAGTATCTTCTAATTTATCATCTTCTGTTTGTGAAATATCAATTTGATAACTCGGGTTGTCTTGCAACTTAATCAAGTCGTTAAGCAATTGTTGGAATTTATTCAACAGATCAGTTTTCGGCGATAACGATTTGGTCAATAAAATTTTAGGATACAACAAATCAATAACAATATGTATAACAGGACCGAGTACACCAGAATAAAACATATCAAAATATCCCAATGATGGCGGTGAGCCAAACTCAGGTTTTGGCACGGAATGTTTCTCATGGATATATTCACGAAGAAGAATTGATTCGATTTTTGTGAAGGTGTTCGATCGAGTTACAGTTCCATAATTATATGGAAGCATCTTTGTCATTTGAAAGAAACCGGGTGATAGTCTTTCGCTTAACAATCGGATTTCACGAACATTATCAAGATTATGCTGAATCAGCGTTTCTGGTTCATGATCCCAGTACCAAGAAGCACGATCCGGAGGAATATCTTTAGAAAAAGATTTCGGCTCGTATCCTTCGAGGATTATTTTTGAGATATCTGTGTGTTGAAGAAGCTGGAGTGTATCAATAACATGTCTTCCAGTTATCTCATACATTGTGGATGAGAATCCACGCTCCCAGAATGGTGTACGTACTTCGATAGAACGGATGGGCGATCCATCTCGTCCGATATTGAAATCAATACCAAGTAACTCACAACGAGTAAAGATGTAAGGAATGTCAAAATTTGATAAATTATGTCCCTCCAAAACATCGAAATCCTTTTCTTTGATAATCCGGATAAGTTCTTGAAGCATTTCTGCTTCACCTTTTCGCTTTCCATTCATCATGTACTCCCAACCATGATTATCAGATAGGGTTATCAGAATGATCCGATCATCGGGGCGATAAGGATTATTGAATTTAAAACCACGAGCTGTATATGCTGCAATCGATAATTGCAGGCGGTGCAGATCATCGAATTTCATTCCCTTAAATAATGTTCTACCACTTTGGAGAAGAAATTGGGGAACAGGGTCAGGTCGAAAATGAATTACAGGTAAATCTAAATATGAGTTAATAGATGTCGGTGCATTTTCATTATATTTTTTTATGATATGATGTATTGCATCCCATATAACAATCCAGCTCTGGAAGGCACATATATAGCGGTAATAATTGTCTCCGGCAAGTTCTTTGATCCAATATTTAGCGCCGAAATCTTTTAAATAAGACGGATTCGAGAGATGAAAAAATGGAAATAATTCAGCTTCCTTCGTTACTATTCCCTCGCTGTTGCGGATAAAAATCCGCATCGTACGATCACTTGCGGGGTGAACCGCCACTATTCGTTCGTCAGAATTCCAGCCGTATAGTAACGAATTCACCCCATATAAAATTTATTTCTGTTTTGCTTTTTCAAGAAATGGCGCAAGTATATCTATTGGAACAGGGAATAGGATCGTTGAATTCTTGTCAGCAGCGACTTCCGTAAGTGTTTGCAAAAATCTCAACTGAAGAGCAATTGGATTCGAGCTGATAATATTTGCTGCTTCTGTCAGTTTTTGACTTGCCTGCATTTCACCTTCAGCATGGACGATTTTTGCACGGCGTTCACGCTCGGCTTCCGCTTGTTTTGCCATTGCTCGCTGCATTTCGGGGGGTAGGTCTACCTGTTTCACTTCAACATTCGAAACTTTGATTCCCCAAGAAGCAGTATGCTCGTCTATGATTCCTTGTAATTGTTGATTAATCTTTTCACGACGTGCCAATAAGTCGTCTAATTCTGATTGGCCCAAGACGCTCCGTAATGTCGTTTGCGATAATTGTGATGTTGCATAAAGGTAATTTTCAACATCTACAATAGCTTTATCGGCTTGGACAACCCTGAAATAAACAACTGCATTTACCTTTATAGAGACGTTATCTTTTGTGATAACATCTTGTGGAGGTACGTCCAATACAACGGTACGCAAACTAACCTTCACCATTCTGTCAATGAGTGGGATTAGTAAAATGAGTCCGGGACCTTTTACGCCAATAAGGCGTCCCAATCTGAATATCACACCGCGTTCATATTCGCGCAGTATGCGTATAGCGTTAGATAATATGATGATGGCAAATAAAACTACCATCATTATGAAAAGTGAAAATATTTGCATGATTTCCTCCATGCTATTTGTGATAATTATATTTTATGGACTTTTAGTTTTAAATTTTCGATTTCTTGAACTCTGATTTTTGTTCCTTTTCTTAACGTTCCATCTAAAGTTGTTGCCTTCCAAATTTCACCGTGAACTCTTACCAAACCATCGGGTCGCAGATCATTCATAACTTCACCTGTTTCACCAATCATGCCTTCTACTCCTGTAGTCGGCTTTGATCGTTGAGCTTTGATCCCCAATCCAATAGCAAACATGAAAAATGCTGTTGTAAGAACAACAGCAATTAAGATAACTTCCCACGAGATTGTAACAAAATCAAAAAAAGATTCGTTTTGAATAAGCATGATTGACCCTAATGCTAATGATATTATTCCGCCAATGGTTAAAAGCCCATAGCTCACAATTTTAATTTCTAAGATGAAAAGAATGATAGCAAATAAAATCAGCGCAACGCCCGCATAATTTATCGGCAAAGTATGAAGAGAGTAAAACGCAAGGATAAGACAAATGAAACCCACCACACCCGGAAAAATTGAACCCGGATTATATAATTCAAAGAGTAAACCATATATTCCTAACATCATTAGGATGTAGGCAAGGTTGGGATCGCTTAAAATATCTAACAGCTTTTGTTGGAATGATTTTTCAACTGTGGTGATAGCTGCATTTTGTGTATATAAAATTTTTTTCCCTGCTGCTGTTTCGATCTCTCTATTGTGAAGAATTTGTAGCAAGTCCCCTATGTTGTTCGCTATTGTATCTATGACACGCTCTTTTAGAGCTTCAGTTTCAGTAATAGAAAGACTTTTCCTGACGGCGTCTTCAGCCCATTTTATATTTCGATTACGTTTTTCACTGATGGTTCGGATAAAAGCCGCGGCATCGTTCGTTGCTTTTTCCATCATCACAGAATCTTTTTGTTCACCTAAGGTAACAGGATGGGCTGCACCGATGTTGGTACCGGGTGCCATGACAGCGAAATGCGCAGCCAGTGTGATAAACACACCAGCAGATGCTGCCTGTGAACCACTTGGTGAAACATATACAACTATTGGTATAGGTGAAGTGAGAATATCAGTAACAATTACTCTGGTAGATTTTAACAAACCCCCTGGTGTGTTGAAATTAATAATTAAGCACTCAGAATTCGCTTCATTTGCTTTTTCTATTGTTTCATGTATAAAATCAGCGGTTGCGGGATTGATGGCTCCGTCGATTGAAATAACATGAACATTCGTTTGCTGAGAAAATGAATTCAGACTTACGGTTAAACATACGAAAATATTGAAAATAAATTGTCTCATCTGTTACAATAATTATTGAGTACCTTCAGAGTTCATATATAAATTACATAAAATTTGAACGATTGGCAACACAAGATAGCGATTACTGAAAACCATTGAAATACTAACAGGAATCAACAACAAAAATGACTAAAAAGTAAAATTTCTTAGTGTTTCTTAGTGAACTTAGTGACTTAGTGTTAAACCTGCCCGCCACATCTATAGCGATAAGGCAGGCGTGTATGTTTTGATTATGAATTAAAAACAAATCAAAAACCACTAAGGCACTAAGAACACAAAGATTCACAAAGACTTATTGGACACCCTCGTAAATGGCGGAAAGGGTGGGATTCTCCGCCAGAGGCGGATCAGCCTTCGGCTGAGAACCCACGAACCGCTTTTTGCAACATATCATCAAGATATTTTCTTCCTTGCCCAGACTTTAAAAAGATTTCTCTTTTCCTTGCAGAATATTTATCCTTGTATGTCTCATGATAAATAAGTGTCCAAGGAATACCTGATTTAGTAAAAGGTGTTTTACCGGCGTTATGTTCTTTAAAACGTTTTTCAATATTTTCGGTAAAACCAATATAACGTTTCTTAAGTTTATTACTCCATAAAGCGTAAATATAATACATGCGGAAAGGGTGGGATTCTCCGCCAGAGGCGGATCAGCCTTCGGCTGAGAACCCACGAACCGCTTTTTGCAACATATCATCAAGATATTTTCTTCCTTGCCCAGACTTTAAAAAGATTTCTCTTTTCCTTGCAGAATATTTATCCTTGTATGTCTCATGATAAATAAGTGTCCAAGGAATACCTGATTTAGTAAAAGGTGTTTTACCGGCGTTATGTTCTTTAAAACGTTTTTCAATATTTTCGGTAAAACCAATATAACGTTTCTTAAGTTTATTACTCCATAAAGCGTAAATATAATACATGCGGAAAGGGTGGGATTCTCCGCCAGAGGTATCGCCAAATGGCGACCAAGATTTCCATAAAACACGAATAAATATTTATATTGAGCTATCTCATTATTAACAACAATAACGGAATCTTGGAATCATGATAAATAACACATCATTACAAAAATGGCAACGGCTACGACAAAAGAATTTGAGCCAACAATTTACAAATGAAATAATAGCTGGGTTAAACTGTTCACCATTCGAAGCCGAAGCAATATTGGAAACAGTTCATCGAGTCTTTCGACCATACTTTGAAACAAATGGTACAGTTAAACCAGGGCAAATGTTTCTTGAAGTCGTATCCGAAAGCGCACCACCACAACTTGCACTAAAGGATTGTA
>JASEHD010000079.1 GCA_030019075.1 Bacteroidota bacterium | reverse complement strand
GGGAATAATACTGACCCGTTTTACTTTGAAGTCAGCCCTTAATCAAATATTAGTGATAACTTCACGTAAGACTTTCAATAGTACCTCTGCTGTATATGGTTTTGATATAAACTTATGTACAGCTAAATCTCCTTCCTTAATAGTGTCTTCGTTTGTAGCTCTTCCACTTGCTGCAATAATTTTCACAGAAGGATTCATTCTTTTCAAGGCACGAATTGTTGCCACTCCATCCATAAATGGCATCATCATGTCTGTAATCACAACTGCAATATTCGAACCCTTTTCTGCATAAACTGCTAATGCTTCCGTTCCGTCGCACGCTGTAGCAACTCGGTAACCAGATGC
The DNA here is from genome assembly GCA_030019075.1 of Bacteroidota bacterium. Lineage (GTDB taxonomy): Bacteria > Bacteroidota > Ignavibacteria > UBA10030 > SZUA-254 > JASEHD01. Next base: position 14,917 of record JASEHD010000079.1, on the reverse strand, counting down.
CTCGAGTGTTGCTTTTGTTATCTCACGAATAGATGCTTCGTCATCGACTACAAGAATTAATTCACCATTCCCAAGTAGAAGCTCCGGTTTTTTCTCAGCTTCCTCAACGGCGTGTTCCTTTGTTTCAGCGGGTAAATAAAATTTAAATGTTGTTCCCTTATTTTTCTCACTATAAACATTGATAAAACCGCCATGGCTTTTAATTATTGATCTTACTGTTGATAATCCCAAACCAGTTCCCTTTCCAATCTCTTTTGTTGTAAAGAACGGCTCAAAAATTCTATCAAGTATCTCTGGTGGAATACCCTTTCCTGTATCAGCCACAGATATAAGAACATAATTACCCGCCTTCGCTTCGATGTGCATTCTTGCATAATTTTCATCTAAACGGATATTCTCTGCAGAAATCGTAATCGTTCCTCCACTTGTCATTGCATCCCTCGCATTTACAAAAGTATTTAGTAGCACCTGATGCATCTGAGTTGGATCTGCATTGATGACCCACAAATTTTTGGGTATATCTTTGCGAAGCTGTATGTTCTTAGGAAATGTTTCTTGAGCTATCTTAACAATTTCATCAACAACATGTTTCGGCTGGAGTAAACATTTTTCGCCCTCAACACCACGACCGAATGCTAATACTTGCTTTACAATATCGGATCCTCGTTTAGCGCTTGTTTCCATAGTTTCTAGCATTCGCTGACTATCGGCATCGGTATATTTTTTCCTTAGAATTTCAAGTGCCAACATAATCGGCGCTAACACATTGTTCAAGTCGTGTGCTATGCCGCCGGCAAGCGTGCCGATACTTTCCATCCGCTGAGAGCGGAGTAATTGCTGCTCCAACGAATTCTTCTCAGTAATGTCACGGGAAACCACAACTACGTTTGAAACATTTCCCTTCTCATCACGGATAACGCTGCCCTGCGATTCGATAAAGTGAATGGCACCATCTTTACCTATGAATCTGTACTCTGCTCGCTGTCCGATGCCAGTCCGGACTATTTCTTTAAAAATACGCTTGATCTTTTCTCTATCATCAGGGTGAATCTCCTGAAATGAATCCGTTCCCTGTAATAATTTTGGATCACCTAATATCGGTTTATATGCGGGATTGTTGTATAACCTTTTCCCCTCAAGGTCAAGCACAGCTATCATGTCGGCTACATTTTCCGTTATGAGTTGGTACTGTTCTTGACTCTTTCGGAGCGACTCCTCCGCTTTCTTCCTCTCTGTTATATCGTGTAAAGTTCCCTCGATACCAATTGGTTTACCATCCCCTCCGTAAATTATATGGCTCGATGCCAAGACAAATATTATGCTGCCATCCTTACGAAGCAAGTTTAGATCGTAATCTCGGACTGATCCATGTTTCAGTAATTGCGTCATAAAAGTATCTCTTTTTACTGGATCGGCATAAAAATCTCTAACATTTTTCCCAATCAGCTCCGATGGGTCGTAACCAACTCGCGCTTTTATTGAGGGACTGATGATTGTAATGTTCCCCTCCAAATCTGTTTGATAGTAAACATCCTGAAACGACTCGAATATTGAGCGATACTTCTCTTCTGAATTTTTCAGCGACTGTTCGGCAAATCTTTGCTGAGTAATATCCTGCACAGTACCAAGGGAACGGAATGGCTTCCCTTCACCATCATAGTACGTTTCACATATTTCATGTACAAACTTTATACGACCATCAGGCATCAATAGTCGATGAACTATATCATACTTAGTTCGGTTGCTGACAGAACTGGTATATGCGTCGTTTACCATCGCTCTATCATCGGGATGAATTGTATTTAAAAACGCTTCGTACGATGCCCCAAATTTTTTAGGATCAATTTCGAAGATGCGATAAATTTCATCAGACCACATCAGTTGATTATTAACTAAATCGAGTTCCCAATTACCGACGTGAGCGATTTTTTGTGCTTCCTTTAAACTTTGTTCACTTTCCCTTAGCGATTTCTCTGCCGTCTTTTTAGCGATCCCAGAAAGTTTCTGCTCGGTAATATCAATTGAGAGAACGAATATACCTTCGGGAGTTGGCTGGATACTTAGCTGGAACCACCCTTTCGTATTGTCTGGATATGTGAATTCATTTTCTATCTGTTGTGGAATTTGCTGATCCATACAATGTTTAAGAACAGCAAACATCTCCGTATTTTCGATACCCGGATAAACTTCAATTATTTTATGACCGACTAACTCTCCCTTCAGCTTCCCACCATGTTTAGCGGCAGCGTCGTTAATATAGCGATAACGCCAGTCCTTACCAATAATTTGTACACCCTCTAACATGCCATCGAGAGTTTGTCTCAACCTTTCCTCGTTTTGTTGAACCTTTTCATACGCCTTTCTCAATTCAGCCGTTCTTTCCTCAATACGACGCTCCAGACCTGCGTTGAGTTTTCGGACTTCCTCTTCTGCCTGCTTGCTCACCAATTCGGCCCGCTTACGGACCCGATTCTCCCGAATTAGCAACATGAATATCGCCACTAACAAAATAAAACTTACAATATTTCCAACAACCAAAGTTACCATAGTATTGCGTGAGCTTCCCTCCGATTTTTTTATACGTTCTTGAAGAAGCCGGTTTTCTTCGTTATCCATTTCTCCAATTTTCACACGAATCTCATCCATCAATTGACTGCTACTCTTTGTCTGGTATTGCTCAATCACTGTGGCTTCAAATCCTCTTGTTTTCCTGATGGTGATTGCATCAGACATGAAAGCAATTTTATCTTTCACAATCGGTTCAAGAAGATCGATGCGTCTTTGCTGGTCCGGTTTATCGGATGTTAATTGACGAAGCTCATTGATTTCGATCTGAATACTATCATATTGAGCGTAATACGGCTCGAGATAATCCTCATTGCCGGTAATTACAAAACCCCGAACTCCCGTTTCCACATCTTTGATGTCTGAGAGAATTTCTTCAAGTTTCTGGAGAACTTGATGAGTATGTGAAACCAGTTTTGCATCTTTGATCTGACTATCATTGTTCCAATATGAGATGACTCCAATATAGAAGTGTATAACGACAGCCACCCAGAAACCAGACCTTATAATGTACTGTGAATCAAAGACAAACTTCATCGTCAGTAAGCTTACAGCAAAGATGATGAATGTAACGGAAGTGTGTAGTGCCATTGTCGTGGAAGAACCAAGTTGACGTAATGAACTTGAACCAAACAAATAACTTAAGAATGAAAATAATGCCACCGCTGCTACCAATGTAATAAGCACACGCGCTATTGTGACAACTTTCCGTGAGTATAATAAAAGTGAAATCCCAACAAATAAAAAATTGAGAGCCGTTGCAGGTGCCATTCTACCTGGATGAGATGTTTCTACGGCACCAACAGGTTCTGTAAATAGTAACTGGTCAATGCCGAAGTCAACACCGAAAAGATATTGAGTTAATGATAATCCACCAAGCAGTGCTACTATCACTGCACACACTTGTGCAAGATATATCTTCCATTGCTTCGCTTGTTCATCAATCAAAAACCAAAGAGATATTCCCGAAAGAATAAACGCAACGGCAGTGTTTGCTTTCATCGAAACAAATGTCGGGTAGATACTCTTCAGAATCGCAATATCAAATATCCAACCAATGGTTACAATGAGTCCGACAATGATTACGAAACCACTTGCACTTCTGGAAATAAATTTAGATAAAGAATTGAAATCAGCATTTGTATCAGATGACATGATTTATTTCTCCTCTCATATTTAATATGTTTTTGATCCTGGAAACATGATATTATCACCCTCAGATAATAGACATACCATTGCCTGGAAAGAAGCCCGCCCGATATAAGATAAATGGGAGAATCTCTCCGTTAAACCTAAATGGTTTCGTCCCGAAATTAAAAATATTTATATCCATTTCTAACTTGCGATAATTTAAATATAATTATTGTAAAAACAAAACATGTATATTTATTATTCATCAATAATCATCTCAAACTTGCAAAATTCGGTGAAACGGCTTTCATAAATGAGAAATTTAGGTCTGAAATAAGTAATTATTTTCGTTTTTCAGCCATCTGTTTCATATATTTGATGGAATGATTCTTGTAATTATTTAACACGATATATTTTATCATATTTATCATATCAATAAGGTTCAAACACTTCAAATGAATACGAAAACAAAACGACAAATGGTAACGATAGACGGCAACGAAGCGGCTGCTTATGTTGCTCATAAGTGTAACGAGGTGATCGCAATTTATCCAATCACTCCATCTTCTCCGATGGGTGAATGGTCAGATGAATGGTCGGCACTTGGTAAGAAAAACTTATGGGGAACCATACCACAAGTGATCGAGATGCAAAGTGAAGGCGGCGCTGCTGGCGCTGTGCATGGCGCATTACAAACCGGTGCACTCTCTACAACATTCACGTCTGCTCAGGGTCTTCTGCTGATGATCCCGAATATGTTTAAGATTGCAGGTGAGCTTACGCCTACCGTATTCCACATCGCCGCACGAACTGTTGCTACACATGCACTTTCCATTTTCGGCGATCACAGCGACGTTATGTCTGTTCGCTCAACCGGCTGGGCAATGCTTTCTTCGAACTCTATTCAAGAAATTATGGACTTCGCTTTGATCTCCCAAGCTGCTACACTTGAATCTCGCATCCCCTTCCTTCATTTCTTTGATGGATTCCGATCATCTCACGAAGTGATGAAGATTGAGCTACTAAACGAAGAAGATATGAGAGCTATGCTCGATGATGAACTCATTCACGCTCATAGGGAACGTGCCATGTCCCCCGACCACCCGGTCTTGAGAGGAACGGCGCAAAACCCTGATGTTTTTTTCCAGGCTCGCGAAACTGTTAATCCATATTATTTAACTTGCCCAGGTATCGTTGAGAAAGCAATGCGAAATTTTGAAAAGATAGCTGGAAGAAAATATGAGCTTTTCCAATATGTTGGCGCACCCGATGCGGAGCGAATTATCATCATGATGGGCTCTGCCGCAGAAACCACACAGGAGACTGTTGAGTATCTAACACCTAAAGGTGAAAAAATCGGTATCATCAAAGTACGTCTTTATAGACCCTTCTCAGCCGAACATTTCATCAACGCAATTCCAAAGAGTGTAAAATCTATTGCTGTTCTCGACCGAACAAAAGAACCGGGCGCATTTGGCGAGCCGCTTTATACAGATGTCGTCTCAGTCATGAGTGAATTGTTTATGAACGGAAAACTTCCGTTAACGTCATTTCCAAAAATTATTGGCGGCAGATATGGCCTTTCATCTAAAGAATTCACACCCGCGATGGTAAAGGGAGTGTTCGATGAGATGAAGAAACCTCAGCCCATGAACCATTTCACGGTTGGAATTCTTGACGACGTATCGAATACAAGCATCACTTACGATCCAACTTTTGCAACAGAACCAGATGACGTTGTTCGTGCGGTATTCTTTGGACTCGGCGCCGATGGAACTGTGAGTGCAAATAAAAATTCAATTAAAATCATCGGTGAAGATACAGATTTTTATGGACAAGGATATTTTGTTTACGATTCGAAGAAGTCAGGTGCAACAACGATCTCGCATTTACGCTTCGGACCGCGGCAAATTCACTCGACATATTTAATCGAGAAGGCAAGTTTTGTAGCATGTCATCAATGGTTCTTCTTGGAAAAATACGATGTTTTAAAATATGCCGTTCCGGGCGCAACATTCCTCCTTAATAGTATTTACGGACCGAACGAAGTATGGGATAAATTACCACGCCATATCCAGAAAGAACTGATTGAGAAAAAAATGAAGTTTTATGTGATTGATGCATACGATGTAGCGCGTAAAACGGATATGGGAACGAGAATCAACACAATAATGCAAACATGCTTCTTTGCCATTTCCGGTGTACTGCCCAAAGATGAGGCGATAGCATCAATCAAGAATTCTATTGAAAAAACATACGGAAAAAAAGGCATTGATATCGTTAAACAAAATTTCGAGGCGGTTGACCAGACATTAGCAAATCTATTTGAGGTGAAAATTCCTGATAAGGTAACCAGCAAAATTGAGATGCCGCCACCTGTTTCCGAGAAAGCACCCGAGTACGTAAAAAATGTGCTTGCAAAAATTATAACCGGTGACGGCGATACACTACCTGTTAGTGCAATGCCGATTGATGGAACCTTCCCGATATCGACTGCACAATGGGAAAAACGGAATATTGCGCTTGAAATTCCGGTTTGGATACCTGATATTTGCATTCAATGCAACAAGTGCATTATGGTCTGCCCGCACGCAGCAATCCGTGTAAAGGTGTATGAAACAAAATGGCTTAAAAAAGCACCAAAAACATTTTTATCGATGGATTACAAAGGAACGGAATACAAGGGAATGAAATACACAATCCAGGTTGCCCCTGAGGATTGTACCGAATGTGGATTATGTGTTGATGTTTGTCCGGCTAAGAGTAAATCGGAAGCAAGAGTGAAATCAATCAATATGAAGCCGCAGCCGCCAATTCGAGAGCAAGAACGGATTAACTACGACTTCTTCCTCCAAATTCCCGATGTCGATAGACGCACGGTCAAGATAGACACAATCAAAGGATCACAATTCTTAAGACCGTTATTTGAATACTCAGGAGCGTGTGCGGGATGCGGTGAAACTCCATACGTCAAATTAGTAACACAACTTTTTGGCGATCGAACAATCATTGCAAATGCTACAGGATGTTCATCAATCTATGGCGGCAACTTGCCAACTACACCATATTGTGTGGATGAGAATGGCAGAGGACCAACATGGTCTAACTCACTTTTTGAAGATAACGCTGAGTTTGGTTTAGGAATGCGTTTGACGATAGATAAGCACAATGAGATGGCAAAGGAATTAGTGCAGAAACTCTCGGCAAATATCGGAGGGCAGCTTGTCAATGGATTATTAAATGCAAATCAATCCGATGAAGCAGGAATTTATGAACAGCGTGAGAGAGTGAAGATTTTAAAGGAAAAACTTAGTTCACTCAATTCATCTGAAGCAAAGAGTTTACTTAGCATCTGCGACAATCTTGTGAAAAAAAGTATATGGATTGTAGGCGGCGATGGCTGGGCATACGATATCGGTTACGGTGGACTTGACCATGTACTTGCATCGGGTAGGAACGTGAATTTGTTAGTATTAGATACAGAAGTTTATTCCAACACTGGCGGTCAGATGTCGAAAGCCACATCTCGCTCGGCCATAGCAAAATTTGCCGCATCTGGAAAATCAACTGCGAAAAAAGACCTTGGAATGCTCGCTATGGCTTATGGCAATGTTTATGTGGCTTCAATTGCTATGGGTGCGAACGATTTACAAACACTACGGGCAATCATCGAGGCAGAAGCTTATGATGGACCATCGCTTATCATCGCATACAGTCATTGCATTGCACACGGTATCAACATGACTAAAGGTATGCAGAATCAGAAACTTGCGGTTGAAACCGGTTACTTCCCACTCTATCGGTACAATCCGATGTTAGTGACGGAAGGGAAAAATCCGTTAAAACTAGATTCAAAAGCTCCGAGCAAACCGCTAAAAGAATTTACATCGCTTGAAACCCGATTTTTCATGTTAGAAAAGAGTTATCCCGCAAGAGCAAAAGAATTGAGCGTACTTGCACAAAAAGATGTCAATATACGCTGGAAGATATACGAGCATTTAGCTCGCACAGACGATAGTGAAAATAAAAAATCATAATTTGGATTAATATTATGGATATTACAACAACTTACTTAGGACTTAAATTAAAAAATCCGATTGTTCCATCGGCATCCCCGTTATCATACACTCTCGATAGCATGAAGCAGTTAGAAGATGCAGGAGCTGCAGCAATCGTCATGTACTCTTTGTTCGAAGAGCAGATCGCTCACGAAAGGTCTGAGCTGCTCCACTACTTATCTCACGGAACAGAAAGTTATGCTGAGGCATTATCGTATTTTCCTGATGTACAGCAGTACAACTTAGGTCCTGATGATTACCTCGAACATATCCAAAGCGCAAAAAAATCATTGGCAATTCCGATCATCGGAAGTTTAAACGGTGTCTCAGTCGGCGGATGGAACGAATACGCAAAAAAAATCGAAGAGGCGGGCGCTGACGCAATCGAGTTAAATATTTATTATATACCAACCGATCTAAACGTATCTGGTGCTGAAATCGAAAAAAAATATTTAGAGGTTCTTCAAGCAATTAAGCAAACGGTAAAGATTCCAATCGCAGTAAAGTTGAGTCCCTTCTTTAGTGCATTAGCAAACATCGCTAAGAAATTCGATCAAGCTGGAGCAAATGGTTTAGTGCTCTTCAACAGATTTTATCAGCCCGACATTGATCTTGAGACATTAGAAGTTCAACCGAATGTAATTCTCAGCACACCGAATGCTATGCGTCTACCGATGCGTTGGATTGCTATCTTGCACGGTAAAATCAAAGCAAGTCTTGCGGCAACAAGCGGCATTCATACGGCAGAGGATGTTCTTAAAATGCTGATGGCGGGTGCAGATGTTACAATGATGTGCTCGGCATTATTAAAACATGGACCCGAACAAATCACGAAGGTGCTAAGGGATTTGGAGAACTGGATGACAGAAAACGAGTATGTTTCTGTTCAACAAATGAAAGGAAGCATGAGCCAGAAAGCGGTTGCCGATCCAGCGGCTTTTGAACGGGCAAATTATATGAAATCACTTCACAGCTATAAATAATAAATTTGTTTTCAATTCAATAAATTTGTAATTTAAGACAATATTATCTGATTATATGAGCATACTATTTAGCCGACAATGCGAATATGCGCTGCAAGCAATTTTCTATCTCGCTTTGAAACCTCATGGTGAACTGACCTCAATTAGAGATATTACAGATAAATTAGAAATCCCATATCATTTCGTAGCAAAGATACTTCAAGACCTTACAAGGAAAAAGTTATTACGCTCTCACAAGGGTCCATCAGGTGGATTCTCTTTAGGAAAATCGGCAAAAGATATAACCATTTTTCAAATCGTCGAAGCTATTGATGGTGATGGGTTTTTGAAGAATTGTTTATTCGGATTCCCAAAATGCGACAGTGACAATCCTTGCTCAGTTCACGAACAATGGGAAAAAATCCGAGAGGATATTAATAAAATGTTGACATCGAAAAGTATTTATGAAATGACTAATTCTATGAAAAAACTACAATATAACGGAATTTCTTAAGAATACAAAATTTTTTATATATATATCAGACTGTTTTATCTGAATATGGAAACAGAATTAAAATTCTTCACACCATTTGTACGGCAATCTTCCAACAAGATTGAAAGTCATACGAAGAAATTTCATCAAGAACCTAAGGGGCAAACGAAATTTATTGAAATGAATCCATCTAAGAGAATTCATGTTAAAAAATTACCCCCAGAACTTCGGAGACGTAAGAATAATTTTTCACTCGAACCAAGATGGTATAAACGAATTCTCTGGCGGCTTAAAGAGGACTCGCAATTTCTTCGATCAACAATTCAAGCCGCTTTCGTTTTACTTTGCATCTGGATAGGAATCGAATTTTATCTCTTCATGGAGTGGGGAACATCAAACGGACAAACATCTTTCTACTCACGTCCACCTGGCGTTGAAGGATTCCTCCCTATCAGTGCTTTGATAAGTTTGAAGTACTGGCTGCAAACAGGAATCGTTAACGAGGTACATCCTTCAGGATTGTTTATTCTCTTAGCAATTCTTGGTACAGGTTTTCTTCTGAAGAAATCATTTTGCAGCTGGCTTTGCCCAATCGGAACACTGAGCGAGGGATTGTGGATGTTTGGAAGAAAAGTATTTGGTAAAAATCTTACTGTCACTAAATGGTTAGATTACCCACTTCGTTCATTAAAATATCTTCTGTTGATCTTCTTCGTTTGGTCAGTCGGTGAAATGACTGTTCCAGCGTTGAAGTCATTTATTTACAGTCCATACAATAAAGTTGCTGATATAAAAATGTATCTGTTCTTTGCAAACATTTCCAACTTTGCATTATGGACTTTAATAATTTTAACGATATTTTCAGTATTCATTAAAAACTTTTGGTGTCGTTATTTATGTCCTTATGGAGCGCTCCTTGGTGCATTAAGCTGGTTAAGTCCTCTAAAGATTGCTCGTAACAAATCAACGTGTATTGATTGTGAATTATGCACGAAAGTGTGCCCTGCAAATATTAAAGTACATAAAGCCGGACGTGTTTTGAGTGATGAGTGTACAGGATGTTTAGAGTGTGTTGAGGTTTGCCCTGTGAAAAATACACTTGACATTCGAAGCTCATTTACGAAGACTCATGTCTCTAATTGGGTATTTGGAGTTTTGATCGTCGGTGTTTTTATTGCGATTACCGGGCTGGCTATCTTAACCGGTAATTGGCAGAATAAAATTTCAAACGAAGAATATATTAAACGGTTTAAAGAGCTTAACACTCCGCTATATCAACACTTTCAGGGAAATGTCCCAGAGTATGGTCCGAATGATTAATACTAAGATTTCGGATTGTAGATTTCGAATTATTATTGTTGTATAAAATAACTGTCATAAGATTTTTAAAAATGGATTAATAAATGGTAAAAAGAAAAATAATAAAAATTGATGAATCACTTTGCGATGGATGCGCGCTGTGTATCCCCTCCTGCCCGGAAGGTGCACTGCAAATCATTGATGGCAAAGCAAAATTAGTAAAGGAAAGTTTCTGCGATGGACTTGGTGCATGCCTGGGCGATTGCCCGCAGGGTGCGCTCACAATCGTTGAAGCCGAAACTGACCAATACGATGAACATGGGGTAATTGAACATATTAAAACAAACACACCAGAAAAACTTCATACGCACATTGAGCACATGAATCAACACAAAAATGAAATGAACCGACATTCACAGCAATTACATTTTGGTGGTTGTCCTTCTTCGCGTGTAATGCAGTTCGAAGAACCCTCAAACACCGAGCCATCAGCACGGACTTCTTCACAGCTTCGTCAGTGGCCCATACAGCTTCACTTAGTTCCGCCAACAGCACCATACTTCCAGAATGCAAATATCTTTCTTGTTGCCGATTGCGTTCCGTTTGCTTATTCCAATTTTCATTCCGATATTTTAGCTGGAAACGCAATTGCTATTTGCTGTCCAAAGTTGGACGATGTGAATGAATACGTTGAAAAGGTAGCGCAAATATTCAGACATTCTATGCCAAAGAGTATTAAAGTTGCTATCATGGAAGTACCGTGCTGTTCAGGGTTGGTGCAAATTGCACATCAAGCGTCAATAAAGGCAGGTTTAAACATCCCGATTGAAGTTGTTGTGATAGGAATTCGTGGTAATCTGATTGGCAAAAAAACGATTCAACCACTCATGAAGAGCGTACATAATGAGAGTAGTAGATGTTAAGGCATTCTACGATATATTAGCTGATGAATACGATTCGATGACATCGTTCGAACAGCGACTTGCTAAAGAAGAACCGCTGTTTAGATCTCTCGTCGAAAAGCATAAAATTAAAATTGCACTTGATGCGGGTGCGGGAACTGGAGTGCATTCTCTGCTGCTCGCAAAATCAGGTGTTGAGGTTACGGCTGTAGATTTTTCTCAGAAGATGCTTCAACTACTTTCCATTCACGCCCAAAGACAAAAACTAAAAATAAAAACTGTCAAATCTGATTTTCTCGACCTCCAAAAAAATGTTCACCAAAAATTCGATGCTATCTTCTGCATGGGTAACTCATTAGCTCACGCAAAGCCGCAAAGAGAACTTAATAGGATTCTTTCCAATTTCCACAGGTTGTTAAAACCGAACGGATTTTTATTTATCCAAATCCTCAACTACGATAGAATCATTTTAAAACGAGTAATAATTCAAAGCATCAAAGAATCAGATGGTAAAACTTTTATCCGCTTCTATGGATTCGCTGATGATCATATCGACTTTAATCTTTTAACAATCAAGCGAAAAGGTGGATTGCTTGAACATAGAATTCAAACAACAATACTTCGACCAATCATGCAAAAAGACATTCTCGGATTGCTGCATGAGATAGGGTTCAAAAAGGTTAAATCTCTCGGCAGTCTAGCTGGTGATAAATTTGTGAGAAGTAAATCAAATGATTTATTCATTGTGGCGGAATAATAATATTAATAACTGCTATGAAAATAGGAGTGGAAAATAGTGGTTATATCATGCGGCTATGCTCAGCACCCATCCTGCCTACTCGTCATGCTGACATTCTTTTGGTCAGCATCTAAGCCTAGCCAACTGAGGATTGTTCCGTCCAGATTCCGACCAGAAACATGTCGGAATGACGGTACAGAGAAAAAATTAAAGTGTAAAAATCTAAAACCTAAATTAACAATAATTATCAAATAATCCATGGAGGATTTATGAAATACATGTACCGAATCATGCTCATAATATCAGTGAGCATCTTTTACACAGCTGCAGTATCAGCACAGGTTTGTGTAACCTGTCATAAGAGTGTTACCCCCAACATTGTTTCTGATTGGCAGATTAGTAAGCATAGTCAAAACGGGGTTGAATGCTCATCGTGCCACGGCGATAAACATACGATGGCAACCGATGTATCGAATGTTCAAATCCCGACACCAGAAACTTGCGGGCAATGCCACGAAGAGAGAGTAACACAGTATAAAAAGGGAAAACACGCGATGGCATGGGCGGCAATGAAAGCGATGCCAACTGCACACATGCAGCCAATGGCTTTGATGGAAGGAATGAAGGGATGCGGCGGCTGTCATAAGATCGGTGTGAAAACCGAAGAAGAAATTAAACAACTCAAAAAAGATGGCGCGGGTTTCGGCGTTGCTTCGTGCGATGCCTGTCATACACGACATACTTTTTCTAAAAAAGAAGCTCAACAGCCACAAGCGTGTCAGACCTGCCATATGGGCTTCGACCATCCGCAGTGGGAGATGTATTCTGCCTCGAAACATGGCGTGCGCTATTTGTTGAAACAAAATAAAACTTTACACGAAAACACCTCAGCTCCCACATGCCAAACTTGTCACATGCAGGACGGCAATCATGAAGTCCGAACTGCGTGGGGATTTCTCGCGGTCCGATTACCTATGCCTGAAGATAAGCAGTGGACTGAAGACCGAGCAACAATTTTACAAGGACTTGGTGTTCTTGACCCGGAGGGAAAACCAACAGGGCGGCTTGATGTTGTAAAAGCGGCTGATGTTGCCCGCCTCGACCAGATAAGCTGGCAGAAGGAACGTGACAAAATGATTAAAACATGCAATCAATGCCACTCGGTGAATTTTGCCAAAGCTGAGCTTGAGAAAGGCGACAAAATGATTAAAGAAGCCGACAAACTGATGGCTGAAGCAATCCGCACCGTTGCGGGTTTGTATAAAGATGGTATCATAAAGAAGTCGAAAAATTATGCTTATAATTTCCCCGACTTACTCACATTCCATGATGCACCCACAACGATCGAGCAGAAACTTTTTGTAATGTTTCTCGAACATCGTATGAGGGCATTTCAGGGAACATTCCATGCAAATCCCGATTACGCACTCTGGTATGGATGGAGTGAGATGCAGAGAGATTTGACTGAGATCAAAACGATAGCAGAAGAGTTGAAGACAAAACCTAAAGGGAAGAAGAAATAAATAATCCATGAACCTGACGGGTTATAAAAACCTGTCAGGTTCAGATTGTATCTTAATTTTAACACTGGTCAAATGTGCGTTAAGTTTTTCTGACCTTATCAGTAGGGGCTGACTAAAAAGCAAGAAAGTGTCTTGTCATTCCCGAATGCATCTATCCTACAATTTGGACAGTTGCACTCCACCATGATCACAGTCGGAAAATAATTGTTGAAGCGGGGAACAAAACTCTTACTTGATACTTATACACTACTCAGGTTCATCTTGACTTGATATTTAATAAAAAAGTTTGTAGTATTACAATAAAGCAACTCATTATCTAATAATTATTCACTTTTGCATAAGGAGGTTTTATGACAGCGATTGAAGTTTACGATAAAACAGACCTGAAAACGGAGAAGAGATTATTAAGGAAATTAGGGAAGCTCAAGAAAAAACAAAAATCTATCCCTGACAATTCAAAACAATTCCGTGTGGTCCAAAGTATAAAAGCCGGACATATTCGTGGAGGATACGCGTTTCATTGAATAGTCGGCGTGCTTGGTATTGAAAGAAGAACAAAAATGATAGAAATTTACACTCATGGTAATAAACAGACACTTGGAAAGATTACAAGTCCACTGGATCAAGCGATCCAGCAGACAAAAGCGAAATAAACGCATTGCATCTATCATACCAAATTTGGGTGGATATACGCAATGCCATTATACAGTAGTTGGCTGTAATTGCCCGTCCAAACTTCTGACACGGGAATGACATGAAAAGGAATCTCAAACTATTTGTTGCGGGAATCACTCTTTTCGTCAGCACAGGCCGAACCACTGCCCAGTGGGTTCGAATGGATATCGACAGTGTTTTTGTCACGAGTTTTGCCGGGGCCGGCGCAGACCTTTTTGTCAGTTGCGCCTATGGTTTCGGACCCGCGAATGGAATCTTTCGATCAACCAATAACGGCACTACCTGGACTCAATCTGGCTTGAACGGTAGATCCGTCCAGAGTGTCGTGACCGCCCCCAACGGCTCAGGTGGATCAAATGTGTTTGCCGGAAGTTATAACTTGTCTTGGTGCACACCACTTAGTGGCGGTGTTTTTGTCTCCACCGACAATGGCTCGAGCTGGGCTGGAGCAGGAACAGGCCAAACGTATGAAGATGCTTATGCCCTTGCGGTGGATTCAAGCGGTACAGGGAACCCTAGTGTAACGTCCCATAGATAAGTAGACATTAATAAAATAATTTAGTATATTGG
>JASEHD010000078.1 GCA_030019075.1 Bacteroidota bacterium | reverse complement strand
CGTTTAAAAACAATGACAATCGAAAATGCAATACTACTTTTTTGAAACGGCACTAGCTAAATGCTACATACGAAAAATCCCATTAACTTCTCAGTCAACAGGACTTTCCCTACAGTGCGTAGCGGGAGTCCGCCTCACAACGCAGGGAAAGTATCCAGTCAAACCACTCTCCTTAGAAAATCTTTTAAAACCTACAATTTCTCCTGTTTTGTTAAATAAAGTTTTTAAAGAAATTCGTTTTTTCGAACTCACTACTCAAGATTCTAAAATAATTTTAGAAAGTAATTAAACTTTTTGTGATTCGGAGATTTCGCTAAAATAGGTAGCAATGATTACCGAAATCAACCTTGATTAGCGGATAAGGTGATCCGGTTTTTGAGATTTAACAAAAACCACTCGCTATCTGCTTCTATATCCCATATTTTCATTCGAGATATTTGAGTTATTTACAAGCATTATGTCGCATTATCTTTTATTAATAAATGGTTGTAATCCTTATACAAAAACCCAAAGAATCAGCTTAATTCAGGTAAAAAGTTGCTGAATCCACTCATTACTACTCTTTTCGGAAGGAAGGTATTGACTTTTTGAAAAAAAGATCTTACATTATGATGTAATGTTAACGTTAACACTAAACTTGTCAAAGATTATCAAACGGGCATTGAAAAGTAAAATTTAATACTGCCTTAATGGGTCAACTAGAAATTAACATTACATTTAATTTATATCTATAACAAATTAAACTTAACAAAAGGAGGTATGTATGAATTATTTACAACTATTTTTCCGATACCCTCTAATGGGTATAATAATAATTTTTCTGTGTAAAGGAATGAGCTTTGCTCAGGAACCGATTGGTGGTCCATATACAGTTGATACGAACACGGTATTGTTATTGCATTTTGATGATAACTTGAACAATGAATCACCTCTATCGGATGATGGAGTTGGGCATGGTACTTATTATTATTTACCGAGTCCACTTGGAACTGGAATGGGTAAATGTGTGAGATTTAAGAACGATGCTCTTTCAGACTCCTCTTATGTAACAGTTGCTGATAATCCCAACCTTGATTTAACTGGCGACTGGACAATAGAAGGGTGGATGAACGTATTTACATTTGGCACAACATCAGGCGATCATCGTTGGGTACCACGTCTTTGTATTAAACCAGGGGACGAAATTTTCTGGCGTCCGAATTGGTGGGTTGAACTTTGGGGTGATAGGAGATACTTTCAAACGGGATTTCATACCGCAGATCAGCTATATTGGCCTGCTGTCAATTCTGCAGATAACGTTATGGTGCCGGGTCAATGGGTTCATTTAGCATTTATTAGAGATGATAGTCGTAAAATATTGATTCAGATGGTCCATAATGCGAGTCGGCAGTTAATTTGGTTTGGAACAATGTCTTATGCAGATCTTCCAGTTACAACTCCCCTAACAAATAATCGAGCAGTTCATATTGGATTTGCAGGTGGAGGTAATGATTCATGGTTGGATGGCTTCGTTGATGAAGTTCGTGTAAGTAATATTGTAAGGAATTTTCCAGTTCCACCAATTATCACAGAGGTTACTGAATTACCAAATCAACCAGACTATGTTCCTTCGTATCAAGTTAAAGCAAAAATGATGGCATTTGCACAAACTGGCTTCATTACTACTGCCTTAATTCATTATAGTACAGATAATGGGACAACATGGCAAACGACTCCAATGAGTTTGTCAGGGGATTATCACATTGGTAATATTCCACAATTTCCATTTGGTACAGTGATTAAATATTATGTTTCTGCAACAGATAATTATGGAAGTACTTCTATCTATCCCCCCATAGGAGTCCCATATTTAACATTTGGAATATCCAAAAAAAATATGTTAGTTCTCCACTTAGATTTTGAGGAAGGTTCAGGTACCCCTATAGACAAATCACTATTTCACTGTCCAGTTACTTCACCGCGACCTTTTGTTTACTCATCTGATGCCAGGCTCGGAGATTACTCAATTCATATGCAACCCGATCCTGGTCCAAGTCCAACAAAAGATTCAAGTTTTCTGGATGTCGATTCACCCTTCTTATCGGCACTTGATTTCAATGTCAGTTTATGGTTTAAGGTCGATACAATTAAACAATACATAAGAATAATAAATCGTCCATTAGCTTATGGCAACTGGTGGCAAAACAATTATGAGGTTCGTTTCCAAGATCGCCCTTATCTAAGAGCGCGTTATTATGTGGACCCGAATGCACCCAATAAAACTCAAGACTATATAGGATTAGATATCACCGATTCAATTAAAATTAACAAATGGTACAAAATTTTATTTAAAAGAGATTCAACCAGAGCTGTATTCCAACTTTACGATGAAAATGCAAGTCTAATTCGAGAAGTTATGGATAGTATAAGCGTCTACAATAACCCGCCGATTCAACCGAGTGCACCGTTGAGGATTGGTAATGGCGGAAATGTTGACGGCACACGTGGGGTTGTTGGAAGAATTGATGAAGTTAAAATCTATAATAACTTTGAAGGTATAACTACTGGAGTTGGGGAAGATAACTCATTGCCAACAGCATACGAACTCTATCAAAGCTATCCTAATCCATTCAACCCAAATACTGTGATTAACTTTAGCATCCCTAAAGCTGAGAGAGTAGTAATTGCAGTATATGACATGCTTGGTAGAAAAATTAAAACTTTACTGGATGAGCAATTATATGTAGGTAGACATACAGTTTCCTGGGACGGCAGAAATGATAACGGAAAGATTGTTTCCAGCGGTGTATATCTCTATCGTTTGGATGCAGGCAATACCTCACTTACAAAAAAGATGCTTTTGATGAAGTAAAAAATTTGAGATTAGTGTTTAGAAAATTTCAAGTGAGCTGAGTGAGCTAATTAAATTAGGGAAAGCAATCCTTCTATAAAAACTCATTTTAAGAAGGATTGCTTTAGCCCCTGTACGTTGTTCAAAGAATTATCTTGTATCAAATACAATTAAATGATGAGTAGAAAAATATTAATTATACTAATAATTACTATTTGCACGGTTACAGCTATTATTGGTATCAATTGTGAAACTGGAGTCGAAGTCTCTCCACAGCCGGGAATTATTCGAGTAAAACTACAAGCTGATTTATCCGATACCATCCTAGTTGAACGAAGCGATACATTTACAGTTAATATTAAATATCCAGCGGTATTTATGATTAAAATTTTTCAAGGACGGATTTTCCAAAATCAGAATTTTGCAGTTCTTTACAGGGCAAAAACGAGTTATCGCCAGGAAGACGCGCTCTATAACATATTAGAACTCGATAGCACTGATAAATATAAAGAGTATGTAATTTTTGAATCCTATATCCCACCTGGTAATTACGATAAAATAGAATTTGGCGTTAACGCTTCGAGGGACGATAAGTTAAAAATTGTTGCTCTTTCGGGAAAAAAGTTTGAGAACTCAGTCAATTTGCCGCCTGGTGAAAAACTTTTAGTAGAATTTCCTCAAGATTTTAAAATATCAGAAAATCGCGTTACCCAAATTAATATTCAAATAAGTCCTTTGAAGTCTATTAAACGATACAAAGATGTTTATCATTTCTATCGGCAGATGAAAATAACAGATGTTTATTATTTTTAATTAGGGAAGTAATATGAGAGTTTTTAACAATCACAAGTTTTTACTTAAGCTGCTGCCGTTTTATTCAATAGCATTATTGATAATATTTATCATATTATTTATCAACTCATGTAAGAGACCTACCGATCTTGCATCCCCTAATCTTCCGCCAAACACTACAATTGCTAATGTTCCAAGAGATTTAGATACATTGTTTGCCCTCCGAACACTTCATTGGGATGGCGAAGATGATGACGGATATGTTGTAGGGTTCGAGTATAGATACATTACATACAGATTGACAATGAACGACTCGGTTGTACAACCCTGGAAATTTACAAAAGAGACGAGCCTAACAATAGCATTTTTAGCAGATGACGATTTAAACAAACAAGTTTTTCAAGTAAGAGCAGTTGATAATGACGGTGACGTTGATCCAACTCCGGCAGAAAAAATTATTTATATGCCTAAAACAATTCCACCAAAAACTGAAATAGTTAAGCCTAAGACAGGTCAGGAATATTTCGCGATTGATCATATATCGGACTGGTGGGAGGGAATTGAGTTAGTATTCAGTGCAAAGGATTTTGATGAAGGAGGCGAGGTGATTGAGTATGCCTGGTCGGTTGATCAAACCGATTGGGTTTGGACAAAAGATACTGTCGTATTTATTCCACCAGAGAAATTCTCTTCACCGCTAAGTGGTACTCATGTCATTAGAGTAATTTCAAAAGATAATACTTTCTTAATTGATCCAATTGGAGACTCGGTGGTTGTACAATTTGTAGTTCCGACTTTTGATAAAAAGATTTTAATAATTGATGAGACGAATGAGAACAATTTTCCATATGGTGTCATGCGTCCAACCGATGCTCAAGTCGATAGTTTCTATGAAGATATTTTCAAAATTAAGGAGTCGTGGGATTTTAACAGAAAAGGAATACCGCCACGTGATACATTAGGAAGGTATCAATTAATTGTATGGCATGCGGACGACCTTCCATTTACTAAACCACACAAACTACCAGAAAACATCGAAGTAATTAAGGATTATTTGAACGTTGGTGGAAAATTTTTCATGAGCGGATGGAGAATATTGAAATCATTTGCATGGGATGATCCATTCCCATTAAGTTTTAAAGATGGGACTTTTGTTCATGATTATCTGCACATAATAACTGTAAACGAAACTGTAATCGAAGGAGACTGCATCGGTTTCTATGGCGTTGATGGTAAATTCAGCGATATCAGAATAGACTCATTAAAACTAATTGATTTCCCTTATGTAATTCCGGGATATTGTCGGGGACTCGGACAAATTAATTTAATCACTCAGCCCGGAGGGTTTACAGATAAAATTTACTCATACAGAAATTCTGATGGGAGTCCACATGGTATCTATCGAGGCAGAGCAACTGGATTACGGTATTACGGAAGTACATTCGATGCAGTGGTTTTAGGTTTCCCTTTGTTCTTTATTCAAAAAGAAGATGCTATTACAATGGTTGATGAGATAGTAAAAACCCTTAACTTGCGTTAAGAGGATCTATAAGTATGAGAATAGAAAAAATTCATTCGATTAAAATTATTTTGATGTTTTTCCTCTTTTTATTTGCAAAAAATATTCTGCTTGCCGGCGAAGCAGGTAAAATAGCTGGAAAAGTATTCGATAAAGAATCTCGCGAATTTCTTCCTGGAATTAATGTTATGTTAAAAGGAACAACGCTTGGCGCGGCTACTGATCTTAGTGGACGTTATTTTATCATCGGAGTTCCTCCAGGGACGTATGAACTGCAGGCTTCTGCTGTGGGATATCATACCATAACAATTTCAAATGTTAGAGTAAGAGTTGATTTAACTTCAGAGATTAATATAGCGATGGAATCAACAGTTATTGAAATTCCAACAGTGGTTGTAACTGCTGAACAGAAAATGGTTCAAAAAGATATAACATCTACAAGGAAAACGATCTCTAGAGAAGATTTTACTGAACTCCCCGGTTTCGAATCGACACGAGATATTTTCAAACTTCACGGTGGAACCTTCATATCATCTCTACCGCAAACTTTACCGCTGGCAGATGGTACTCAACTTCAACTAAGAGATGAGAGTGTAAAAGATATTCATATCCGAGGAGGGCGTGGCGGAGAAATCTTATTTTTGATTGATGGTGTCCCCGTTACGCACCCAATTTACGGAGGTCATAGTGTCCTTGAACTTGATGCAAATGCAGTTGAACAAGTTGAACTTTTAACCGGGGCATTCGGTGCAGAGTATGGACAAGCGCAATCTGGTGTAGTCAATATTACTACCCGATCTGGCCGAGAACAATTTAAAGGTGGAGTAGAATACAAAACTGATAATTTGAAATTCCTAGGGACATCATATAACACAGATTATTCAACACTTTATTTAAGTGGTCCCGAACCTATTTCAAAATATATATTTCCTTTACTCGGAATTAATTCACTTGGAAAACTTTATTATTTTCTTTCATTAAATGGAAATTTAACAAATACTCCTTACGACAATCGCAGAATAAGAAACAAGATTAGTTTATTTGGTCTTCACATTACTGAACGGCAGAATAACCTCCGAGCTATTACAGGAAAATTAAGCTGGGATGTTACGTCTCAATTTAGAATGATTTTCAGTTATAATGGCTCAAAATCAGATTGGACAGATTTTGACTGGTTATGGTATTTTAATCCGAATAATCAGCCGGCTTATAAAAGAAGTAATGACAATTTCAACTTCACATTAAAACACATTCTGTCGAAATCGTCTTACTATTCATTAAGTTTTGGATATCTAGGGGTAGATTTCTATGGTTCGCTCGATGGTAAAAGTCCATCGGACTTTTGGAAGTTTTATAAAAGTGGAATCGAATATAATTATAACGCGTGGAAAACTTTTTCAAATAATTATAATATTTTACCTGACTCATTTAGAACTACAGTTAAACCACCGCAACTTGATCCTTTGACTCAATTTTTTGATGGTCGGGGATATAACACAATCTGGCGTAATGACAAAACAAGTACGCTGACTATCAAAGGAGATATTACCTCTCAAATCGGAAATGATCATTTGGTCAAAACAGGATTTGAAGCACAGTATAACGACATTAGTTATATTGATGTTCAACACGGGGGTGTTCAACTTTCGAATTATGGGGATTGGGCATTCAATAGAGACACAACAACTCCTTCACCCACTATGCCTCCAGGACCTTTTCCAGAATTTAGCCAGAATCGATGGGTCTTTCACGTCTTCCCACTCTCAGGAAGTGCATTTATACAAGATAAATTTGAAAAAGAGTTTTTAATTCTAAATTTGGGTTTGCGATTCGATTGGGCCTGGTTGGGAAAAACACTTGATTCAAAAGCTTGGAAGACGCAATGGGAAGAAGCAACTGGTTTAGAATCAAATTGGAATAAGTTTAAGTATAAAATTAGTCCAAGACTTGGAGTTTCTTTCCCGATTACTGAACGAACCGTGTTATTTTTCTCCTATGGACATTTTTATCAATTACCGGAACTTCAATATTTTTATCGCGATCCTTACAGCGGAGGTATCACTGGAAATCCTCACCTGGATTATGAAAGAACTATTCTATATGAATTCGGTTTGACACATCAACTTCTGGACGATTGGGCAATTGATATTAAGAGTTATGCGAAAGATATTTCTCATCAAGTAGGAACAACCCAATTGAAAGCGGCGCTCGGCATTCCTGTTGCTCTATTTGACAATAAAAGCTATGGACGCGCGCGTGGATTAGAGTTTGAACTTGAAAAGCGTCATTCTAATTTTTACTCCGGAAAAGTCACATATACAATTCAATGGGCAGATGTTTATGCATCTTCTGCATTTGAAGATTATATTAAATCGTTAACGGATTTTCCGTCTCCGATTCGCGAAAGAAGAGCGGGGTGGGATATTCGTCATCAAATCATTTCCCAGCTAAGTTTAATGGCAATGGAAAATCAGCATTTGAATTTGTTCGGACTAAAACTTCCTGACGATTGGAACGTTACAGTTCTATCAAGCTTCTCATCGGGTCAACCATATACGCCATTTACTTTTGATCTTGCTCAAGCTCAAAAACTTGAAAACACAGAAACAAGTTCAAGTATTTCAACGATTGACTTAAGATTAAGTAAAGGGTTCAGATTACTGGGCGTTCGTTTGTCATTAGAAGTGGACGTATTCAATTTATTTGATCAGAACAACATTCAAATCGGTTATGGTTTTAATACAGCAACGGGTAAGCCGTTTCGGTACGGCGATATCCAACCTGGTACCAATCAATTCTACGATTGGTACACAATGTTCAGGCTGATGGACCCAAGACAATTTTCAACTGGACGGTATATTAAAGCTGGTCTTAGAATAGATTGGTAACAATTGTGCAGAAAAAGATTTTATTCGTAATAATATTTATATTGTTAAGTTTTTGCAATTTGTTTTCACAAAAAGCAACACTTGATGTGAAGGTACATGATGTTGGAAAAGTTCGTCAGGTAATCACTAACACAGGCTGGCTCAATGCAAAGTTTGATCCTTTATTTTCGTATCCCGGTTTAGTTAATTGTGAATACCCTCCCGGTAGTTTGGAAGAGCATATCACTGAAGGCGGACCGTGGATCGGAGCCGTTTTAGGTAATGATACACTTGTTTCGGTTATCAGAGGCGAACAGGGCGAGTTCTATCCCTCTGATGCATCGTGGGATACGATTTGGGTGGTGAAGAGAGGTGATACTGTTGATATCGGAGATCCAGCAAATCCATATTGGAAGAATTATGTTGGCGTTTCAGATCAAGATTTTGTCTGTCGTTACAACGACTATAATCCTGTGAGTTTGAAAAAGAGCGATCACAAACCTCTTTATCTTGAAGTAATTCAGAATAGTTATGCGTGGGGCTCACTCCCTCTTGATGAAATAATTGTTGTGAATTATTACGTGATATCAACAAAGTACAATCTTGAAAGAGTATTTTTAACTAATTGGATGAATGGGAATGTTGGTTATGGATTGTCAGATGCGCATGGATTAGATGACGAAACATACTTTGATAGGCACCGAATTCTTGCTATTTGTACAGACCTTCCAGGTGGAGAAGATGGTGATGCGATCGGAGCAATCGGGCAAAGAAGCTACTTTCCGGAACCAATCGCTGATAGTGTTTTGACTTTCATCTGGTATAATGGTAGGCAGCAAGGTATACCGTATACAGACGTTGAAAAATATACCGACATGACAAAGAACCTCATAATGGAAAATCAAGTCACAACCGGCGATGGCACAAAACACATTGTTGCTTTGGGTCCGTATCAATTAAATAAAGGTGATACACTTCACTTTAGTGTTGCTTTAATTTTGGGGAAAAGCATTAAGTCAATTTATGAGAACGGACGTGTTCTTAATCTTGTTCGAGCGAAGGATTTCAAAATTCCATTTGCGCCGCCTCCACCACCTTTAACGGTTATTCCAGGAAGCAAGAGAATTACTCTAAAGTGGAAACCAGGTGCTGGTGATGTCAATCCAGAAGAATATCATGATCCATATCGTGGGGATTCAATTCCAAAACCGTTTGAAGGATATAGAGTTTACAAGAGTACAAAAAGTCAAAATGGTCCTTGGACATTGCTAGCAGAATTCGACTTACCTGATAATGATTATGGTTCTAATACCGGGATTGAATATGAGTATACCGATGTTGGCTTGTTAAATAATTTAGATTATTATTATGCAGTTACATCCTTTTCAAAACCGGATAGCGTTTTGAATTTTCCTCCTTTAGAATCGAGTATAAAAGTAAGTAGTAAAAAAGTTGTTCCTGGCACGCCTCCTCTGGAAACTGTTGGTCAAGTTGCGGTAGTACCTAATCCTTATCGTGGAGACGTCGCTTATCACTCTTACATTCCGCCATGGGAAAAGCCGGGGGGTACGCGAGATAGATGGATGGAACAAGACAGAAGAATTCAATTTATTAATCTCACCGCAGAGTGTGATATAAGAATTTATACGCTGTCGGGAGATTTGGTTCAGACAATTTATCACAACAATCCGAACAAAGGTTATGAAGATTGGAATTTAACATCTTACGTTGGACAAGCGGTCTCGAGTGGAATTTATCTGTACACTGTCGAAGACAAAAAGACAGGTAAAATTCAAGTTGATAAATTTATCATTATTAAATAGAGCTAGGACTCGAATGAGATTTCTTACTAAAATATTAATTCTCTCATCTTTTCTTTCGTCAGTGAGTTTGTTTGCTCAAAAGGCGAGACTTGATTGGAAGCTTCATGAAGTCGGCGCCGTTAAGCAGCTTATTACCAATATAGGATCCTTGTGGAGGTCGAACACAAATTACCCCGGTTTAATTTATTGTGAGTATCCGCGCAACAGTCACGAAGAACACATTGGTGAAGGAGGGATTTGGGTCGGCGGTATTGTCGGGAACGATACTTCGGTTTCGGTAACTACAAGTTGGGTTTCTAGTTTTGAATTTTACCCTTCAGCAGAAGCATGGGATACGATTTGGGTCGTTAATAAAAATGATACCGTTGATATACCTTACTGGCAAAAGTATGTTGGTGTCTCCGATCAAGATTTTATCTGTCGTTACAGCGATTATAACATCAAAAACATTCCTGCTCATATTCCTTTGTTTTTAGATGTTATTCAAACGAGTTACAGTTGGGGATCGACTCCGTTAGATGAAATGATTGTTTATAAATTTTATGTCATCTCAAGAAAATACAATTTGAAAGATGTTTACATTGCATACTGGCTCGATGGAAATGTTGGCTATCGGAGCGAGGGATGGGATTTCGCACTTGATGATTACTCGGTTTATTATCCCGATAGAAAATTAGGTCTTTCTATCGATTATCCGGGCGGAGTAGATGGACAAGCTATTAGCCCAATCGGTGTGAAAGTTTATCCGCCTAATAATTTACGAAGTGATTCGTTAAAATGGACTTTCAACTGGTATCCCGGAGGGGGGAGAGGTGCACCTGCAGGCCAAGATCCAATAAGATATCTCGAGATGTCTTCGGGAATAATAATGGAAAATCAAGTCGAACCGATCGGCTCACAATTTATTATTTCATTCGGGCCTTTTAATCTCAATGCAGGTGATACTGTTAGTTTTTATGTAGGTGAAATTTTAGGTAAAGGTATTGAAGGCGTACTTAAAAACGCCGATAGATTAGATTGGTTGATTAGACAAAACTTTCGAGTTCCGTCTCCGCCACCGAATACACCACTTAGAGTCGAAGAGAAGAATCATAAAGTTATTCTTAAATGGGATCCACGCGAAGGAGATGTGAACCCAGAAACTTATCTCGATCCATACCGAGCTGATAGCAGCCTTAAACCGTTTGAAGGGTATCGTGTTTACAAGAGCACAAGAAGCTCGGCAGGTCCATGGACTTTACTTGCTGAGTACGATTTGCCTGATAACAAATTCGGTTACAACACTGGGCTCCGGCACGAATACACCGATCTCGGCTTATTGAATAACTTTGAGTATTATTATTCTGTCACAGCGTTTTCTAAACCTGACACTGCATTTGATTTCCCATCTCAAGAATCAAGTATTTACAGGAACGCTAAGGTCGTTGTTCCAGGTGCCGAACCTCCCCCAACTGTTGGGCAAGTTGCTGCAGTCCCAAATCCTTACCGCGGAGATATAGCGTATCATACTTATGATCCTCAGTGGGAAAAACCTGCTGGAACAAGAGATCGATGGATGGAACAGGATAGGCGGATTCAATTCATTAATCTTCCTGTACAATGTGAGATAAAAATATTCACTCTTGCTGGAGATCTTGTCGGAACGATCTATCACGATAATCCAACTAAAGGTTATGAAGATTGGAATTTGACATCGAGTGTTGGTCAAGCTGTATCGAGCGGCATTTATCTTTTCACAGTAGAAGATAAAAATAGTGGAAAAATTCAAGTCGGAAAGTTTGTAATCATTAAATGAGTATGCAAAACCAATTGATTATAGTAAAAATGTCTGATCAGAAAATAATCTTTATTTACTTATACATTCGTGAAATGTCAGAGGCTGTCCAAAAAGTAATCCGCCCTGGCGGACTTAGTGTTTCTTTGAGTCTTTGTGTCTTAGTGGTAAATAAAAACCTTTATTATCAAGCAAATTCAAAAGATCAGCCACAAAGTCACCAAGTCACAAAAGTTCACGAAGAACTTTTTGGACATCCTCCCATAAAAATTGACTCTATTAAAGAACATTATGGTTTGCATCTTGATAGAGAACATAGGTGAAATATGATTAAGAAATTTCTTTTGATTTTATTTTTGCCGTGCATAGTATTTGCGCAGTATAATCGTCCTGGAAGTACTGATGCACAGTTCTTAAAAATTGGCATCAGTCCGCGAGGTACTGCTATGAGCGATGCTTATATCGCTGCTGTTGAAGGTGCAGAGGGAACATATTACAACACATCTGCGCTTGCATGGATCAAAGGGACGAATATTGTTTTCAATCACAACTTTTGGTTTGCCGGAATCAATCACGATTTTGCCGCAATTGCTCATACGTTTGGAGATATTGGTACTTTTGGATTGTCGTTTACCGGTCTTTATACCGATGAAATGAAGGTGAGAACGCCACTCCAGCCGGATGGTACAGGCGAAACATTTTATGCCAGTAACTATCGAATCGGATTGAGCTACTCAAGATTTTTTACAGACAGGGTAACAGTTGGCTTGACGGTTAATTATATCTACATTGCTTTATACTCTGATTTCAACGCAAATGCAGTCTCTGTAGATATTAGTTCAATGTATGTTTCAGATTTTAGAGGATTTAGGTTTGCAATGCAGATATCCAATTTTGGTTCTAATGTTAAGTTCGTTAATGAATCTTATCCTCTTCCGACAAATTTTACATTTGGTGCATCAATAAACGCATTGGATTTTGAGGACCAAAAATTACTTGTAAGTTTTTCTGCAACCAAACCAAACGATGGACAACCTTTAACACAGCTCGGTTTAGAATGGAATTTCAAAAACATCTTTTTTGCTCGGGGTGGTTACAGGTTCAATCATGATGCAGCTACATTCTCATTTGGGGTAGGAGTACGTTACAACATCGCTGGATTTGATACAAGGGTTGATTACTCTTATAGCAAGTTCAACTTCCTTGGTGCAGCACATAGGATTGGCTTAGGTATTGGTTTAGATTAGAGATGAATGTCTTACGAAATATATCGTGGTTTTTTTTTCAAGTGTCACTTCTCTCATTGGGATACTCACAATCAGGTACTTCTGTTTACTTTAACAATTTTGTTTATCATGCCAATGGTACAATCTGTACACACATCGTTCCGAATGCAGACTTCACAGCTTTTCTAAATAGGGATGAAAGTAAAATTTTAATCGAAAACGCTCCACGCTGGGATGGTGGAGTTGATCCTAACATTAGTGGAATCGGAACTTTTGGTGTCGAGA
Source organism: Bacteroidota bacterium (assembly GCA_030019075.1). Taxonomy (GTDB): domain Bacteria; phylum Bacteroidota; class Ignavibacteria; order UBA10030; family SZUA-254; genus JASEHD01. The sequence continues at coordinate 2,160 of JASEHD010000078.1, read as the reverse complement.
TCGGGAATTTTATAAATCCCCCGCTTCAAGTCGGGGACAGTGCATTTATTAGATTTACTTGCAAAGACACTAGCCAGCAAGCAATTATTGGTGATTATGTTTCAGCAATACCTTGGTTTCGTTTCCCTTTAATTTTGAATCTTAAGGTAACTTCTCTCCCGCCTATACCTCAAAATGTATCTCTCTCTCTCGATAGTTCGAGCGGATATCGAACTGTAAGCTGGGCTTTTGTTTCTGGATTTAAATATAATGTCTATCGACGTCAATCTAATGACACACTCCCCGATGGAAGAGAAAGAATGCTGTATCATCGAATTGCACAAAATTTATCCAGCGGAAATTTTACCGATAGCGCAGCCCTTTTCAATATAAAATATGGTTATATAATATTTGCTACTTCAACTGAAGGGTTCATCAGTTCTCATTCGGAAGAAGTAACCGAAGCAATGGGAAAGATTAATGATCTTACTTTGCTTCCGCGAGCTACAAATATAATTCTCAAGTGGATTTCTTATAATGATCAAAATGTGAAAGGTTACAACATTTACCGCAGAACGGAAAACACCACTTACGGTTCACCCATTGCTTATACATCAACAGATACTATTTATATCGATACAAGACTTACTCCGGGAACAAAATATTATTATAAAATCAAAGCACGTAAAGATTCAAAAACTGAAATCGCCGTTTCAGAGGAAGCTGGAGGAACAACTCAGAATTCAACCTATGGATATTATTCGTATGCAAATTTGAAAATAGCTGTGGTCATTTATCAGAATACGAACAGAGGGGGGATAACAGACACAGAGGTCGAGAAGATTAAAAAATCGCTTGACCTTGGCAAGTTGTTTTATTGGCGAAATTCGTTTATGAAATTGAATGTGGAGTTTACATATATCCCAATTAAGGAATATAAAATTTTCCCCGATCCGAATAAATGGTTGGAAAGTATGATGCAGACTGCTAACGACTTAGCAGCACTTGGAGTGATGAATACTCAGTACGATATAATATTCAGAATTACTCGTGCAGTTAATGGATTTTGGTCATACGGCGTTCAGAATCTGAATCTGCCAGGCCCATCACGTAATACGGGTTTTTCACATGTTCAGTGGCCGGTCGGTACGGGAGTTGTTTATCCCGGCAACAATCCGAATTACAATTATGGATTGGTTTGGCTTTTTGTCCACGAAGTACAGCATGCAATCGATGCTCTCTATGACGCTAACGGTATACCCGAAATGTATCACGGTGATGTGCCGTGGGAATTTCCAGTTCCCTGCGGAGAACATTTTGATTTTCAAGCAAAGATATTCCGGAATTTTGAATCTTACGAAAGTCTTCTTCCGAATTGGGGAAACATTTATGAAGCGGTCGATAATGATAATGATGGGTTTCCAGACGACGATCCGAAAGTGGCGTTGGATGAACTACGATTTGGCAGCAGCGCTTCACAACCAGATACTGATTTTGACGGTTTGAGCGACCGCCGTGAAGCTTACGACGGCACATACGGCGGAAGTGATCCTTTGAACTCAGATACTGATGCTGATGGAATAGTGGATGGATCAGATAGATATCCACGCTATCCTCTTGCCTTAGTAGTTCCCAATTTCAAACCCGTTCTTGACGGCGTTGTGGAACTTGGATGGCCGCTAGTCGATAGTGCAGTTGTTTATTCAACAACTCCGTTTTCCCCGAAACTTTTCATGAGCTATGATAACGATTCCCTTTACATTGCTATGAAACTGAGTGTATTTGCTTCTCCGACGATCTATTTTGATTTTCAAGCCGACGGATGGTGGTGGGGTGCTGGTAATACTGAAATCAAACTTAACTTGAATACTGGTACTATTTATTCTGTGCGTTCATGGGATGCAAGCCCTGAAGTTAGAAGTTATTCTGGAGGCGGCGGTATGTGGGACGATGAAAGCGCGTATCAACAAAAATTCAATAGACGGGTTATTTATTTGAACAGTATCAAACTGAAAGTCCAAAAAAATCCTCCTCAAGTTGATGTTGAAATGGCGATTGCAAAACGAGAATATGCTGGATTGAATTTAAGGTACGGCGACAAAATAGGATTTAATATTTATTATGCAGGAGTTAATAATTCAGTAAACAATGCGACAACGTTTGATCAATACGATTTCGGTT
>JASEHD010000077.1 GCA_030019075.1 Bacteroidota bacterium | reverse complement strand
GTAACAAATTAATAAACAACTAAATCACTAATCCACAAATTCATAATTAATCCTTATAAGGAGGATATATGAAATCTTATAAAATCTTAACATTGCTGTTAGTCGGACTATTGTTCGCTTCGTTTTCGTTTGTTATCGCTGGCGAAGAGAATAAAACGTCTGGTGTACAGCAACTGAAACGACCTGTAGATTCAGGTGTTATGCCGGGCAGAGAGTCAGCTCCGATGGTCGAAGTTGACCAAACACTTGCAACTCCTGAACCTACAAAAACTGAAGCTGTTAGGTTATCCAAAATAGCGGCTCCAGTAGGACCATATTCAGGAACGTATACGATACCCGGAGATTTTGCAACTATCACCGAGGCAGTTATACTTCTGAACTCATATGGTCTCGCCGGTCCTACCACATTCGAACTTTGGCGCGGTAGTTATACTGAAACCGGCGTAACGATTGGCTCCTATACAGGAAATTCCAATCTACTGACAATTACACCTAATGCAGGGCTTGCAGTAACGATCAACTGGATTGCTACTTCAAGTGCCGGTAAGGGTTTTGCATTCAACAATGCAAAGAACGTTACCATCGAAGGCGTAAATGCCGGCTCAAGCTTAACACTGCAATGGGCATCAGGTTATCCATTCCCACTTGGCGATCCTTTTGGTGCAACGGTTTATATTACGAACAAATCAGAAAATATAACCGTTAACAACACACACATTAAAGGACAGATTAATAATGCGGTATGGGATAACCAAACAGAAGCCCGCCCGGCAGCATTTGTATTCCGAGCTGCAACTGATGGTGCGCCGAATAAAAACGTTCGTTTCGATGGATGCACATTTACTAATGCATCTTTCGGAATAAAAGTATTAAGCTCAACCTGGCCCCGGGTTGTTCTTGAAAACTACTACGTTGAAAACTGTTTTTTTGGTAATGCTTATGGCGGTTACTTACTTGGCGGACAATTAGTTGACCTGGTTTACAACGTACAAATGAAAAATTGTATTGTTGATGGTATCCGGTATTTACCCTATTATTGGAATCTTCCTTCGGCAACATATACCGAATATGACTTTATATGCATTTGGGCTGCTAAATTTTTATGGGGCTTTGGGCAAGCAACTGGCTTCCATTACTTGGTAGTTCATGGCGGCTTGGTTCAAAACAACATAATCCGTAATGTAGAGGTTGTAACCTCTGGCGGTGATGGTATTATACTTTATGCGACCAGAACTTATGGTTTCAATTTAGGATCATTATCACCAAGCTATACGCTGCCTTTCCGACCTGATTTAGTACAAAATCGGGTATACAATTTATGGAATGATGATGGTGTTTACGCTGGTCGGCAACCATCATTACAAGGTTTCCGGGGTCCTGGAATGAATGCGTATTACAATTCAGTCCAGCTCACTGGTAATACGACCACAAACGTTGGTTCAACTTGCTCAAACATCGGTGATGGATTGCATTATAACAATGCATATTCAAACGAGATTACCGGCAATACGACAGCATCGCGTTGTGTACCTATCAGTGTCGGTGGTACATATGATAACAATGCGTTACACTTCCCACTAACCGGTTGGGCAACATCCGCACATGCTACAATACCTGCCGCTGTTGGAGCAGGAATAAATCCAAACGGTGTTTGGTCACAATCGTCAATATACTTCACATCTGATCTACATGTGGATGGTTCACAGGCAACAATTGCATCGAACATTGGCAGAACTGCCGGTGTACCTGTACTTCCCGATATTGATAATCAAATCAGAAGTACAACCACACCTGATGCCGGTGCTGATGAATTTCCAGATGCACCATTAAGTGCAGTGGATGTATTTCCGGCATCAATTCCAAGCCCTGCTTCTGGCGGTGTGCCGGCGGGTGTTGCAGTCGTACCATCAGTCCTTGTGAAAAATAATTCTAACAGTCCACAGACATTCAATGTCTCGCTTGCTATTTCTTCTGGCGAAGGTGTCTATGCGACACCGCAACAGGTTTCGTACACGATACCTTCGAACGGCTCGCTAACGCAAAATTTCCCGGCTTGGACACCGATTGGTGGCGGCGATCGTACGCTTACGGCGACTACATTATTGCCAGGAGATGTGGTTCCTGGTAACGATTCGTTAAGTCGTACACAACCCGTTGTTCCACCAGTCGTACTTACAGAAGATTATTTCACAAACTTCAATACTGCTGGTGCACGCACTGGATGGTCAGCAACAGGTGACTTTGCAGCAGCGGGTGCAGGTGGTTGGACTAATACAAACTTCACAAAATTAGGTGGTGCATATAACGATGCCGCACCGGCAAGTAGATGGTCGTGGGTATCCAAACCCGGACCTGCATCGCCTGGTTACCCGGGCTACTCAAGTGCAACTGCAATGGCATCCCGATACTACCATTCCGACAGGATGCTTAGTCAGGTAATCAGTCCATTCTTCGACCTATCGGGAATGACAGGCGAAGTATACGTCTCGTTTGTCCATAGTGTTGATGTTGAAGCAATGTGGGAAAGAGCATGGATGTGGTATACATCCGATGGCGGTACAAGCTGGCATGTACTGGGTAATTTGAACGATCCAACTGGAATTAACTGGTACGATGATAAAGTTTATAAGAACGCTCTATCTGGCACTGACGGTGCAAGCTGCCTTGATCTTACAAACTGGAATCTACTTGTTGGATTACCCGTGCCGCAGCCAGGATGGTCGAGCAATTACGCATCGGGAACATGTGGTGAAGAGGGTGCTGCGTATTGGGATGCAGATGGAAATACAGGTGGACCGCACGGATGGGTCTATGTACAGTTAAAGCTTCCTGCTCATCTGCAACGTTCTCCGTTGGTACGATTTGCTTATGCTTCATTCGCTGATGCCTGGTATTGTGATGACGGCTGGGCGTTTGATGCCTTTAAGATAGGTACACCGGGTACGTTTACAGGCGGCACAATCAGCGGAACTGTTTTCCATGATTTAAATGGAAATGCTGTCATTGATGGTGGTGAACCTGATGGTGCCGGTACTAAAGTATACCTCTCCTACTTTGGTGTACTGAAAGATTCAACATTAACTAATGCATCAGGTATATATACATTTGACGCCACTAAAGTTAATTTACCTGGCATTTATAATATAAGAGCAGCGAAACCCGGTTATGCATGGACGCTGCCATTCGGTACAACTGGTATTGCCGATGTTAATCATCCCGCAACCGGTGAAGACTTAATACAAAATTTAGGGTATTATCAAGGTTTTGTGACAGGTCTGAAATTCAACGATTTGAATAACAACGGTGTGTTTGACAGTGAGCCGCCATTATCCGGCTGGACAATTCAGTTACACAAAGACTCAGCAAATGGACCAATGATCGGTAGTGCTGTAACAGCCGCAGACGGCAACTATACACTTCTCGCACCGGCATATTTCTGGGGTGCAGGAAACCCTGGTAATTATGTTGTGAAGGAAATTGCAAAACCATCAGCCCGTCAAACCTTCCCAGCTCCTCCGAGGACACATACTGTACAGATGACAGGTACAAGTGGTCCGACTAATATTGTACCCGATAAGAACTTCGGTAACTTTCTCTATGCTATTCTTGTTGTTGAAGCACTTGTCGATCGAAACGGCAATGGTATAAAAGAACTTGAAGATCAATTTTTCATTCCAGAAGGTCAAGGAAAAATGTCGTACGAGTTATGGAAAGGTGCAACAAGACTCGACTCATTCTACCTTGCAGATGGACTGATATCGAAGACATTCTATACTATTGATACAGGTACTTACACTATTAAACGTGTAACACCAGTTATACCAAACTGGATTGAAACCTTCCCAAGTGAAAAGACAATAGTAATTACTTCGAGCGAAGAGACTCCATTTGCAACCTTCGGTTACTTCAAATATGTAACAGTAACAGGTAAGAAGTTCGAGAGTACGGAAGGTAATCCTGGCTTAGAAGGTTGGACGATCAATATCACAGGTGGTACGTACTTTGGCAGTAACTCAGCGTTAACTGCTGGTGATGGTACTTACAGTATCGATAGTATCGGTCCTGGTTTTCATACGATCAATGAAGTATTGCAATCTGGATGGACTCGAGTAGTCCCGGCATCACCTTATACATTCCCTGCCTATAGCGGACATTTAGCTATAAATAATCCGAAGGATAGAGATTTCGGAAACTTCAAGAACGTCAGCATCAGCGGCGTAAAGTACCGAGATTATAACGGTAATTGCATTGTTGATGGTAACGATTTCGGTATGGCTGATTGGAATATCACTCTAAATCCGGGTGCACAAACAGTTGTTACCGGTGTGAATGGTGCTTATTCATTCTCTAACCTCGGTCCTGGCACTTACACAATCTGTGAGGAAGTAAAAGAGGGCTTTGTAGCGAATTGTGATACTTGCTTTGAGGTTACAGTAGTGAGTGGTACCGATGTAACTGGTATAAACTTCTTCAACTCGCAGCCGGTTGATGAGAAGTGGTTCACAACCTTCATTTGCCCACCGGTAGAAGATGCAGCGTGTGCGAAGACGAAGCCAGTGAAAGACTGGACAGCAAAGAAACCGACAGTACCGAACTATGCAAACTTGGTCGCGAAGTTAGTAAATAAGGTCGAGCAGTTGATATTTGTTGGTAAATCGGGTCAGATGAATGCAGGCAATAAAGAAAAAGCATACTTCTGGCCAAAGGCATACGGAGACGTATGGAAGACCTTGTGCGATAAGCTCACCAGACATACTGATGATTGCCAGTTAGCACGTGGATTCGATACTGATGTAAAAGGCAAGTTAATGCTGAAGAGATGGAAGAGTGTATCGCCGAACAAGAAGAACGATATACTCGTCCAAGAACTTACAATCCTGGATATCAACATCTGGGCAAGCGTTAAGGGCATAACCCCAACGGGCTTCGGCGACTTGTGTTATTATGAGCCGGGTAATGCACTGCATGGAATGTCAATTAATGCTATTGCCGCATACGCTGATGAAGTAATGACGAACTGGGAAGGTGTTCCATTTACGATATATCAGAATCTCTGCGTAGTTATCAAGAAGCTTAATGAAGCATTCTATGATGACTTCAATTATGATGTGGCGCAATGGAATGTAACCACAAGCGTATTGTACTTCCCAGGAGTAAGGCCATTGTATGAAGTAGATTATCTGCGTTCATGCACAAGCCCGGCTCCAGCACCTACACCACCAGCAGTAGAACCACTGCCGACGGTGTATGCATTGGGTCAGAACTATCCGAACCCATTCAATCCAACAACAACAGTTTCGTTCGATCTACCCTTTACATCAATCGTAACACTGAAGATCTACAACATGTTAGGTCAAGAAGTGGGTACATTGTTGAACAGGGAAGAGTTCGAAGCGGGTGCAGAAGAAGTAGAATTTGATGCAAGTACACTTGCGTCAGGTATCTACCTCTATCGCATCGTCGCCGAACAAATCGATGACGAGGGTGTTGGCCAAACCTTCACGCAAGTGAAGAAGATGGTGTTGGTAAAGTAACACTCTTTCTCCCGTCCCGCGAGAGCGGGACGGGGGAGCTAATTAATTATAGTTTAATTCACTTTATCAATTTATTTTTTTTGAGAGGTCCAAATGTTGTTAAAAAAAGCGTTAGTGTTATTGTGTATACTTGTTGCCTTCTTGTTTATTAGCTCGAACAGTTTTGCGCAAAAAAATTCATCCATAATTAATTTAACTTTTACTACAAATGAAGAATTTGCACCGATACAATATTTAAAAATTGGGAATTGTACGGGATGTACTTATGATATTGATAGCATAGTTAATAAGGATAAGGTGGGTGTTAATTTTGCTGAATTTGAAAATCCTACTTGGCCCCCAACTTTCTCCGTTATGTCGGTCGATTTACCAGATCGTCCTCCCCGTACGAACAGCGGTATGTATAACGATTATCGAGGGTATAATCCGATACAGAAGGATACTTTTTACGTTGAAATAAAACATGGTGATGGAACAGATACTTCGAGTTTGCTGATAAAATGGTCAATAGATTCACTCGCTGAACGATGCGATAGCATGTTTTTAATAAATTTAAAGGATCCAATTGGATATCCTAATCCAAGCAATGATGATATAATAAGCATGTTTGAAGTTGATAATGTTTTTATTTCTGAATACACTGTTTTCAACCCGTACCCGCAAATGACTTACATGATTATTAAATACGGGGTGAAATTAGCAGATAGTCTCAATATCGACTTTGTGGGAGATGTAAAACAAGAGGGAACAATCGTTCCGCAGCATTTTGGATTATATTCGAACTATCCCAATCCATTTAATCCAAATACAACTATACGATTTGATATGCAAAAGCGCGCTATTGCAGATATCTCTATTTATAATGCATTAGGGCAAAAGGTAATCACGCTGTTCTCAGAAGAATTGCAACCCGGTACGTATTCAACAATCTGGAATGGTGTAAATACGGATGGTCAATCGTTGAGCAGTGGTGTTTACTATGTAAGGATGCTCGCAAGAACACTTGATGGAAATGAACAAGATTTTTCCGCTCTAAGAAAGCTGATTTTACTGAAATAAAAAAAATATCAACCTAAGCTTTATTAGAAATGCGGAAGTTCACTGCTAAGTGCTTCCGCATTTCTTGTAATATATCGAATCCTATGAAAACAAAATCTTTTCTCGGTCTAATTGCTCTATTAATCTTCATCGGTGTGTTGTTCAATCCACCGATTGCAAAAACTCAGACACCTCAGTTTCGTATTCCGATTATTGTCGTTGATAGTTTCTTCAACTCACCGAGAATATTCAACAAAGTAAAGAGAGATACTATTTTAATAGGAATTCACCCGGATGCAACCTATTGTTTAGACCAATATGAGTTGACTGGTTTTCAAGATCGTTGGTTCCATGGTCTGCCCGGGGGCAGTGTTGTTGATTCTCAAAAACTTCAAGAATACGAGCTTCCACCAATACCGATGGGATTTGATATTCGTCTTAAGAACGCGTTTTCATATTGCCCTCCAGGTGTGCCAAGTTTAGGATTAGGTGTGAAATATAACATTCACCAATTCGTAAATTCGACACAGATAGATACATTCCAAATGATTTTTCAAAAAGATGCAACAGATACATTGAAACAGGAAATATCTTTTGAGTGGCCCTCTGTCCTTTCCGAATATTGTACAAGTCTTCGACTCGTCTGGACCACGAGGGTAAACGAAGATATGTTAGTCAAGACAAAATTTATTGATACGAATCTTACGCTCATCCCGAGATTAAATGTAATTATGACAGGAGCAAAAGTACCACCGGGACCGCCCGCACAAGCACAGATCACTTCCCCGGTCGGAGGTGATACAACAGTTCCATATTTTACAACTCTGCAATGGAGCCCGAGACCAAATACTTACTATTATATGCTTCAAATCGGGACTGATTCGTTATTCACCAATATGATTGTTGATGATACACTTTCCGGTACGTCGAAGCAGCTATCGTATCTTCACCAATCTCAATATTATTATAGTCGTGTTCTCGTTGTAAATAAATATGGTGTAACTGCTTTTCCGCCCAATCCATATAGATTCAAAACGAGAAACATAGCACTGTATCCGGTTAACGGCTCAACGAATGTTGCTTTGAATCCGAGTTTGACATGGAATAGTCTTCCGTCAACTTCACCAGTAACATACAAAATTCAAGTAGCGAATGATCCTGGATTCGCACCTGCAAGCTTGCATACGGATACAATAACTACAGATACGACATATCGGATTAGTTCTTTGCAAAATTGTCTCAACTACTATTGGCGTATCCGAACAACAAATGCATTGGGAACTGGTCCATGGTCAACTCCCCTCAAATTCAGGACGATACTCAGCACACCGGCGTTGCCATCATTAAACAGCCCGGTGGATAATACGACTGATGTAGATTTGAAACCAACGCTTAGTTGGTCAACAAATGACCCATGTGCAGATACATATCATTTTCAGGTTGCGACTGATGTCAATTTTTCGAATCTTATCGTTGATCTCATAACCGACCAGAAATCATACACATTCAGCTCATTTTTGGAACAGGCAACTGATTATTACTGGAGAGTTAAATCGAAAAATGCGACTGACTCGAGCCAATACACAACTCATTGGAAGTTCACGACAAAATTTATTCCGGCTCCTGCTACCCCAACTTTAATATATCCAACCGACGGATTGGCAAACGTGTTGAGCTGCATAACTCTTGCATGGGATTCTTCATTGTATGCACTTTATTATCGCGTTCAAGTCGCTCTGGATGCGAGTTTCATAATTCTCAAAGTAGACGATTCGACTATAGCGGCGCAGCCATCAATTCTTCCATCACGGTTGGTTTGCGGCTTGCTAAATAGCACAAAATATTATTGGCGCGTATATGCTAAGAATAATTTGGGCAGCAGCAGCTGGTCGCAAGTCAGAAATTTTACAACTTTATATCCGCCCGACGCCCCACGGTTAATATCCCCGACAAATGGCTCGTCTAAAGTTCCTGTAACACCGATATTTGATTGGAGTCTTGCACAGCGCGCTGATGCTTATCGATTACAGGTAGCATTGGATACTGTGTTCGATAAAATTGTTTTCAATGATACATCAATCACTGAATTGAGCTGGGAGCTTTATGGTGTATTAAATAGTGTAACAAAATATTATTGGCGTGTTCGAGCTAAGAATCAGATTGGATGGGGGGCATGGTCATCGATCTCTTCATTCACTACGACGTACCGTGGTGCAGCAAATTGGATTGTACCAATTACAGTAGCGGAATTTGGTCCTCAAAGAGAGACCATTTATATGGGCGTTCATCCTCAGGCAACATCGGGGATCGATGGTATACTTGGAGAATTTACTTTGCCGCCTGTAGCATCGGGATATTTTGACGCACGATTTATTTCCCCACTGATAGGTGAAGGTTTGCTCATGAATATAGTAAGGTTTTATAATTATTCTCAGGTCGATACATTTCAGGTTTATTTTCAGCCAGGTATGGGAACGTATCCGATTACTTTTTCATGGTCCCGAGATTTTATTTATTCTGCCTGCGATAGCATGGTTATCACAGACCAGATAAAAAATCCGACAATACGAAAGCGAATGGATATTGACACATCTATGATCGTGAGTAACTCTACTATTAAATCAGTCTATATTATCAAATATGGCGCGTATCCAATGCCAACAGATATAGAAGTGAAACCTATTGCATCTGGAATACCGAGTGGTTTTGTTTTGTATCAGAATTATCCCAATCCATTCAATCCGACAACAAATATAGAATTTTCCACAGATCGGTCAGCAAAAATTCAGACGAAGATATACGACATTCTTGGCAGAGAGCTCTGTACAATTGTAGACGCTTCATTTTTCCCCGGTAAATATACATTCCTCTGGAATGGTAAAGACGCTGAGGGAGTACAGATGCCCAGCGGTGTGTACTATGTCCGGTTCACTGCTCAGTCATTATCAGAAATAAGCGATAACCCACAATTCATTGCTACCCGAAAAATGCTCATGGTGAAATAATCTCTCTTCATTCAGTATTTAGAATCGATGTTCTCCCCCTCTCGAGTTAGTCTGTATTTAATATTCTTAATTCTATTTTCGTTGCTGATTTCTATCCCTTTTACTGTGGTTGGAGGAGATACGGGAAAGAAGGAAAGCGCCGAATCGTCGGTGCTTATTGGTAAAACGAATACAACGCTGTTGAATATCAATAACATCTCGATGTGGGCTACTCACAATGGTATTTTAGAACGCGAGCCGAGAGAGAATATGGCAGGTGTTACCTTCCCGCGTGGAAAAGCAATAATTGTGAACGCCGGAGGTTTACTCTGGGGTGGCTTGGTTCAGGATGGCTCATCTCAAGTGTTACGTGTGGGGGGGCAATCGTATGTTTGTGGAACAGTTCCCGGAAGTATCATCCGTCCTGGTGTTGTTGAAAATCCTGAAAATCCCGATGTGAGAATATATCGTGTTCGCCGCGACTGGTCGGTATCGGATCTAAAACAAGACGCGTCTGAATTCTACAAGATGCCTTTAATGGATATTAAAAAAGAACATGTTCAAGCATTACGGACTTTATATCAGAAAGATTGGAATGAATGGCCTTGGCAGAAAGGTGCGCCATATTATGAACGTAATGGAATCCCAGGGTACCAGCCAGATGCAACAGGAATTGTAGATTCACTGACTGATGAGCCCGGATTAGGAAATGCCGATCAGGTGATCTGGTTCGTAGCTAACGATTTGAATTCCTCAGTAACGCGAAGTTTATATGGCTCACAGCCAATCGGGCTTGAGATGCAGGTGACCTGCTGGGCATATAAACATATGGAAGAACTTCAAAATGTGATATTTCAGCGGTATCGAATTATTTACAAGGGCAGCGGTACCACACCATCTACCGCCCGCATCGACTCTATGTATTTTGCAAAGTGGGTCGATCCTGACATCGGGAACTATTCGGATGATTTTGTCGGCTGTGATATCGGAAGGGGGATGGGATTTGCCTACAATGCAACCATCACTGATGAGGATTTCACGAAACATAAATTGGTGCCTGCTGTTGTTGGTTACGATTTTCTGCAAGGGCCCCGGAATCCTAAAATCGGTGGAACAGCTAATTGGAATCTGAAAACCATTGATGATTATGAAAATCTTCCAATGACAGCTTTTACATATTTTAATTCATCTTCACGCCAAACTGATCATAACGTAGGAAATTATTCCTCAACACGTAGTTGGTGGAATCTTTTCCGCGGTTTTCGCGCAGCGCCACTTAGCCCTGCTACTTGTTTCGTTGATCCGGTTACCAAGCGTTGTACTGGTTTCGAGTTGAATGGCGATCCTCAAAACTTCTCCGGCTGGGTAGATGGTATGGTGGATCAAGCCGACGACAGACGTTTTGCAATTATTTCCGGTCCTTGCACGATTGCATTCGGTGATACACAAGAAGTTGTTATCGGTTTGATCGCAGGTATCGGTAATGATAATCGCGATGGCATAAGAGTGATTCAGGATTTCGATGATGCGGCACAAGATGTTTTTAAACTTAATTTCGATTTCCCGGATCAAATTCCCGTGCCTCATGTAAGAGTAGTCGAGTTAGACAATAAAATAATACTCGATTGGGAAACTGATACATCACAAATACGTAAAGTACAGTCGTATGATTCGAAGGGTTATAAATTCGAAACATATAAAATTTATCAGTTTCCATCACCAACATCATCAAAAGCGGAAGGGATAATATATACACACTTTGATCGAACGCAGCCCCGATACCTTGAATTGACAACTGATAAATTACGGAATCGTATGTTGGTAAATGGACAAAAATACTATTTTGCGGTTACAGTAACTGCTTATAATCCTGATCCAACGCTTACAAATAAAAGGATCGAATCTCCTCTTATTATTATTCAAGCGGTTCCTCACAGCCCGAATCCCGGAACTATTTATCCTTACTCTGCCGACAGCAAAATAAACGAGGTCTGGAATAATATCGGATTCAATAATGCTGATGTGCGAATTAACTATTTCGATATATCAAAATCGGATGGTAATATCCACAAAATTCTCTTCCATCGAAATTCTGATCCTATGGTTGATTTTCAAGAAAAACCTAAGTGGTCTCTGATAGATTCAACAACGAATGATACACTCTTGAATCGCCTAACAGTTGATATATCGCCACAGCGTGTTATCACGAAAGGATTTACGATCCAGGTCATGATGCCTTTTCATGGGCTCAGGACTGTTACTCAAGCCCTTTATAATTATCAACCGACAAGAGAACTGGTGTTTAACCAGCCAAATTCAGGAGGGAATTATATGGTTCTAGGCCCTGGAAGTTCAATATTAGACACGATAAAAGGGAAGTCAGTCGGGGACTATGATATTGAATTAACTTTTACAGGTGATTCAAGCTGGACCTTCTTTATGGGTTCTTTAGCGCCGACCTCAAGATTTGTACGTGTGCCATTTCAAGCCTGGGAGGTGAAAGTTATAGGAAATGATACCATAAGACGACAACTTTATACGACTGTATCTGATTGTGGAAATGACAGCGTGTGGAGGCCAGTCGATGTTTTGAATCGAACATACAATGGCAAACCATTGAAGACTTTTTATCCATTGGTTGTAATTGTAGATAGTACAAGGATGAAGATAGCGATTGTTGACTCGAGTTATTACATCGGTGGAACATACCATGATGATGTACCATGGAGAATGGATTATCTATATCACCGGATTTTTCTCTGGCTCGGCGGTTTTTATTATTCAGATAAAGTTTCGATCAGTCGAGTTTATATTGCCGATATCGATGAAGATGGAATTGCTGCCCCACCCGGAACAACTATACGCTTTGAACATTATAAAGAAATCAGAAATAGGGATGAAAAATTATTCATCTCCCTGCCTGTAATTACAGATGATCTAAATGCTGCAAAGAATGAGATCAATAAAGTCAATGTATTCCCGAATCCATATTATGGCATGAATCGCGCTGAGGTCAATAGATTTCAACGGTTCATTACATTTAATCATCTGCCGAGGTATGCAACCATTCGCATTTTTAATCTTGCTGGCATCCTCGTTCAAACAATCTATAAAGATGATGAGACACAATTTGCCACATGGGACTTAAATAACCATAATGGATTACCTGCGGCTGGTGGATTATACCTTGCTCACTTAGAGTTAAAACATATGAACGGGCAAAGTTTAGGCGATAAAATTTTGAAACTTATGATTGTCCCGGAAGATCAATCGCCTGGAAATCGATAATGTTCATTAAAATTACAAAAATATTTTTTTTACTTCTGTTTATCGTCCTGATATTTTTTGTAGATATCGTTTTTGCCGGCAGAGGGGATAAAGCTGGCACCGCTGCCGCATCCCAGCTTTTAATTCCGATCGGTGCACGCTCTGTTGCGATGGGAGGTTCGTCTTTAGCTACTATTACTGGAATAGAAGCAATGTACTGGAATCCTGCAGGGCTTGCACGCTCACAGCATAGTTTCAGCTCGATGTTCTCGCATATGAGTTATCTTGCAAATATCAATGTCGAATATCTCGCAGTTAGTACTACATTATCATCTATCGGACATATCGGCTTCTCTATTAAATCTCTTGGTATAGGAGAGATTGATATTACAAGCGAAGACTATCCCGACGGCACGGGTGAGGTAACATCACCGGCATTTTATACTTTCGGTGCGGCGTTCTCTCGGCAGGTTTCGGATCGCATATCCGTTGGAGCAAGCGCACAATATGTTTATGAAAAGATGGCTGAGGTTTCTGCGTCAGCTTTCGCATTTAATGCAGGTGTACAATATACCGGTATCGGAGGAATAGATGGACTTAGTGTTGGGGCTGCGGTAAAAAATGTAGGTGGTAAATTGAAGTTTGATGGAAGTGGTCTACTACGGGAAGCGAGTATTACTGACAGTGAAAGAAAAAATTCTATGATGAAGATTGAATCTGAATCGCATGATCTTCCGTCAACTATCGAAGTCGGTTTGGGTTACAACAGAAAATTTCTTGGAAACGGCTGGATAACATTGACCTCAGTATTTCAAAATAATAATTATTCAGATGATGAGTATAAATTCGGCATCGAATATTTTAATGAATTCATCTCTATTCGGAGCGGTGTCTCAGTGGCTGCACAATCAGGCGCCGGGGAAAATATCTTCGGACCCAGTATTGGATTTGGAGTTAATAGGGTTATTAATGACATAAAAATCACTGTTGATTACGCATTCCGATTTGTGCAATATTTCAATGGAAATCACGTTTTTTGCATTATTCTTGAGGTTTAATGAAACCAATGAAAATTCAATAATTATGGAGAATATTCGCAATATTTTCCATTTTATAAAAAAATAAAAGAAACTGGTTTTTTTTTAAAAAAATACTTGACAATATAATAGAAAAGGGGTATATTCAAATAGACCCTCTAAAGATGTTTTAATCTTTTTACAGTCAATAAAAAAATAATTAACCTAAACACAATTAACAATTCAACTTTTAACTGATTACATAAGGAGAAATACTTATGCGGATTTTGTCATTGTTTCTCGCGATATTATTGGTGAGTGGATTATCATTCGCTCAACAACGATATCTCGTTTCGCCAAATCAAGAAGTCATACCAATAACGAAGTATGATAATGCTTCTGATTTAATCGCGAAACGACAAAGCCAAACTCTCTCTAAAAAAACTGCTGGAGAGTGTGGCACAACTTTTTTATTTGGATACGATAGAGTTAGATATCCATCGACTTCTCGTTTTGGTGCATATCACAAAGACGTAATGGCACAATGGTATATTGCCAAAGCATCGGGTGAGATTGATACCGTTTTTTGGTGGGATATTGCAGGTGAAAATGGTGCCAAGGATTCATTAATCCTCCTACGTATTCTTGAATCGAATTTAGGACCCAATTATGGTCCCGGTGTTCCACCGCACAAACCACCGTGTCAGAGCTGGGGATATTGGTACAGCACCAATGATAAAGATCAGGGAGTAGCAGCATTCATAGAAGATGCAACGGATACAACTTGGATTTCTACTATAGCACCACCACCACTCGGAGGGCCCCCAACGCGTCCTCCATGGGGTGACGAAATATGGGGATTCGGTGGTTATGGAAAGATTCATCGTCAAGGATTGAATTATGTAGCTCCCAGAGCTGAAACCAACATACCATTAGAAGTGACAGTTGGCCAAAGATTTGTCATATCATTTAAAGTGAATTCAGGTCCCGACCATATCGTTAATGATATTGCAACAAGATGGGCAGCATGGGGTAGCACTGGACCAGTATCAACGACGGATGAAGATTGGCCCGCCCGTAACTGGAAGTTTTATGAACATGACTCAGGTCCATGGCCTAGTTGTGCTGGTGTTAATATAAACGATGTTAAAAAAGGGTGGGTAGCTCGGGGACCATTAGGAACAGGAGCAACGCAAGATTGGACAGCAGCTTATAACTTTTGGTATACAATGATTGTAACAACAAACGTTGCCCCACTGATTGAACCAAAAGAAGATGGAGATGTATATACAACATTTAGTACAGGACCGCAAACAATCACGTACGATATATGGGATTGCGATCCACCAAACCCGAGCCAGGCTGAAGTTGCACGTGCCTTCATCCGTTATCGGGTGGCAAATACTGAAGCTTATACTCCTTTTACTCCGGTGTGGGGACCAGAAATTGATGTTGAGATGACTGAGGTAATTACTGATGTGTATTCGGGAACAATTCCCGGATTACCTGCGGGTAAATCAGTTTCATATACTGTTTATGCTTTCGATACTAAAGGTCTATCAAATAGAGGTGTTCCACAATCATATAAAGTAGTAAGTCTTAAGAATCCCTATTATTGGGTAGACACGGTAGCTAATCCAGTACACAAAAATAT
>JASEHD010000076.1 GCA_030019075.1 Bacteroidota bacterium | reverse complement strand
ACGGCAATGTAGTGATGAAGCATTATTAAAATAATCTTTGCGTAACATCAGTTAAGTTAATACTTTCTTTCTTATGCTGCAAGGGTTGATTTTCTCCTCGGCGAACACGAATGAGTTCTGCTACAATACTAATGGCAATTTCCTCTGCAGTTACGGCGCTGATGTCGAGACCTATCGGTGCATGCACCCTATTGAGCATCTCATCCGTAACTCCACGCTCACGGAGATGCTCGTACGTTGTCAGTACTTTCCGTTTACTTCCAATCATGCCGATATACTTCGCGGTTGTTTTCACTGCTTGTTCCAGCACGATCTCATCGTATTTATGTCCGCGGGTAACAATTACAATGTAGGTCGATTGAGTAACGTTAAGATTCTCAAATGCAGAATTATAATCGGTGACAATAGTATTGACAGCTTCGGGAAACCGATTAGCGTTGGCGTACTTTTCTCTATCGTCCACAACCGTTACGCGGAAACCTGCCATCGCAGCAGTTTGAGAAACGAACTTTGAAACGTGTCCACCGCCAAAGATGATAAGACTCGAAGTCCCCGTAATCGGTTCAAGTATCAATTCTCCAAATGGAAGCTCAACACGCTGAGTTTCTTGCCGGTGATGTGCTTTCTTTATTGATTCTTCCAAATCTTTTGTCAAATGAGGAATCCTGCTCGTCAGCGGTATTGCCGAGCATGGAGAACAGGGAATAAGCTGCTTCCACTCGATCTTTCCTTCACCTGAGAACAAACTTGCAAGCACACAATCTTCCCCCTTATCGCGGAGAGATTTCAGTTCCTGATATAGTGATTGATGCGTTTTTGAAACGGGCTCAATCAACACATCGAGACTTCCACCGCAGATCAATCCGCTTTCTATATCGTCTTCATTCAAATGAAACGACATTACTTCGACTTTGCCAGTTTGGTATAAACGATTAGCGTGAAGTATGACATCCCCTTCCATACATCCGCCGCCGATTGTTCCCACGGAAACAGTACCGCCATTTTTAATAATCATTTTCGAAAGGGCAGACGCAGGCGTTGAGCCGGAAGTGGAGATGATCGTTGCAAGCATGATGCTATCTTCGTGCTCGAGTGCCGATAGTATTTCTTGATAAATATCGAACAGGATGCTTGCCCGCCGAAGTCCGCCTAAGGCGGATGAAGGCGGGGATGATGATTCAGGATTCATGTGTCAAGATTCAGGACATAAGGTTCAGGATTTCCACCAAAGGCGGATACGCCTCTGGCGTACATGCTTTAGGATTTAATTTTTAAAGATTAAGAAATATAACGTGTTGGAAGGTGAAGTGCAAACGGAACGATGGTTGAAGATTTTAGATTTCAGATTTCAGATTTTAATATTTGGGATTCATGTTTTATATGATTGGAGTACTAATTTTAGGAGGGTATTTGTTACCAGGGGGTAGAAGCACTTTTTGGTTTTTGTTTTGGCAATTATTATATTCTTGCACAATAAGATTTATGATTTAGATATGAAGTGGGTAATTGGTGAAAATGCCAACGAAACAATGCGAAAGCATCCTATTATATTTAGAACTGATATTGTTTCTATAAGAGAAAAAAACATTACATATGTATATTTTTACACTATTTAGTTACCATACTTTCTCGGTGACATTACCAGAACACCATGGAGAATCAAGATGAATGAGTTACTTCAGAAATATGTAGGCCAGGATATTGGTATCAATTTCAAAGAAGTTAAGAAATACGATTATGCAAAACTCCTTACTGTAGAGACAGATTATTTCACTGTCCAAGACCCAGAGACTAACATAAGATATAGTTACTCATTTAGGTGGTTGCTAAACGTTGTCGAAGGTGAGGGTGGCATTTCTACTGTAGGTGTTTTTTCGAGTAAAAACTTTCCAGTTTGCATCGAGGTGTTTCATCTTGTTGTGTATTCGGGTGCTGGCGGTGTCGGTATTTCCTTCTGAAAGGATGAAAGATGAGTCAATCTCAGCCTGAATGGAATTGGCGTGAAGTTAGTGAACGTTTTCGCTACGAAACCGATAACGCAGAGAGTTATCTTAATGAGGTAGGGAAAAAGGTCAAGGCTAATCGGAATTATGAACTTATCTTTGATGAGCATCTCGCAAGGTTTTATGTTTACAACTGTTTGCATGGTCATACCTTCTTGGAGACAAGGGATATGTTTGTTGAAGAACTGAAAAGACTGATTGCAGTGAAATTCAATTCGCCAATTATCAGATTGACAGATCGGGCTGATCCACGCATCTTACCTAAAGGAACACCATAAAACGAAGACAATTATGGACCCATTGTGATTCCGAAACAGGGAGATGTCATCGATTTAAGTGTTGATAATATTGAAAAATGGGAGATATTTATTATGCGTGAAGGCCATTCTGAATCCGCCGAAGGCGAATGAAGAATCTGATTATAAATTGCAAAGGAGAGATGTTTCGGGGCTGTCCAAAAAGAAAAAGATATTGTCTGCCTGAGCTTGTCGAAGGCCCCATTCCACTCAATTTCACATTTCGACAAGCGTTCGACTTAGCTCACCCCGAAGTCTCAATGTAACACTCTTCTAGACTTATTGGACAGCCCCTCAACATGACAGTCATTTAGGGTTCTTGGACAGACTCGAAAGTTCTTACACCACATTCTCACAACATTCCACTTCTTTTCCTTATGAACCACTCAATGGCGAGGAGGATAATTACAAGTGCGGCTAAGTATTTATAGGTCTAGTGCTGTTATGTTGATAAACTTATGGTTGTGTCAGTCAAACTATGTGGGATTCCCTGCGGTCTATGACTCGTAGAGGATCGTAGATAGTAGAGTTCTCCAATGATATTATGTTAGGGATTGCCCAAAAAGTCCAGGGTCATGCTGAATTTATTTCAGCATCCCTGCTTGCAGCAGGCAAGTATGAAAGGCAAGTCGGTTTGCGATGTTCAGATTCCGATCCCGCTTAAAGAGCGGGACGGAATGACTCCTTTTCTTACCTTAGGGAGATCTGATATCACCGGCAACCGATGTAACGCCAACTTCTATATGTTAGTGTCAGAAAGAAAGTTCTTACACCACAATCTCACAACATCCCGCTTCGCTTCCTGATAAACCACTCAACCGCAAGCAGGATAATTATAAGTGCGGCTAAGTATTTCCAGTTCCAAAGCTCTATTTCGCTCGTGTGTATAATTTCACGCGGTGAAAATTTTACATCCTTTTCCATGTCATTTGCAATCGCACCGGCATTAGCGAGGTCGTAATATCTTCCTCCTGTGCGATATGCAATTTGTTCGAGGAGTGTTTTATTCATTTTAGTTTCGAGGAATTCAACGTTCATCTGTCCGACAGAAAATCTTCCCTTTTCCTCACCAAACGAACGACCGTCAGTTGCCGCCTTCGCTGTAAAAGTGTAATCACCTTCATTCAAGCCGTCGATGGAGCCCTCGTACCGACCGTTACCAACTGCATCAAGTGCAACCTGAAACTTTTCTTTATCATGTTGAAGATCAATAATCACCTCGGCATTGTCAACAGGTTTATATTGCTCATCGTACACTTGACCTGTGAATTCAATTGTTTCCGTGGTTGTGAATACTTCCTTTACCGCCATAACACGAACATTTTTATCCTCTTCCTTCGTCGTGAGCCACCGAACGGCGTTAGTGAGTAAAAGAGAGAGAAATTTATCGGTTTGCGAATTTCCCTGAGCAAGAAGCCACCACCGCCAGATTCCGTGTCCTGTAATTGCAAATGATTTTTGCCGACTAATATTACGAATTGCCACGAGTGGTTCATTTAGAACAATATTTTGAAGCTTGGCATAAGCCAGTACATCTGCTTCGGGCTTCGCTCGGTACATAGTTCGTGTTTTATATATCGGCGGTAACTGCTGCCATCCATCCGCAGTCATCTCTCCGCAAAGTGTTACCAGCGGATGAGACTTTTGCCGCTCAGCGATGGACGGTGCTACATACAGCTCACTTTTTTCAATACCTGACCAGCCAAAAGGAAGAAGCGTTTCAAAGATCTCTAACTTTGCATAATCGGTGGTCTTACTATTTAGGAAAAGGAATGGCTTTTTTTGCCGCTCAATTATCTCACGAACCTCCTGAATTGTTTTATTGTTAGATGCGGGTGAGGGAAATCCAATAAGCACTAAACAATCTGCACTATCGATCATCGAACGATTGAAGCTGCTCTCGTAAAATTCAGTTCCATTCTTCTGAACTAAAGCTTTAACCGTTAAATGTTTATCTTCAGATAAAACCTGACGCACTGCCGATACATCTGGCTGCGGTGCACCGGCAAGAATTAACACTCGTAATTTACTTTTGAATACTTTCATAAAAAACGACTGCGAGTTATTTTTTTCTGTAAGCTCGCCCGGTAATTTTGAAACAGTAACAGTATATTTCTTCGTACCTTCCTCTTTCGGTTCAGCAAAAAGCCGCACCGGATATGAATGTGTTCCCGCCGTTATCGTAATCATTCTACGATCGAGAATTGCAGTGCCTTCAGCTAAATTTACCTCAATATTCTCACCGCTGTAACCGGAACATTTAATATTAACATCAACCGGGATACGCGTTTCTGCAAACGTAAGATCGTTGGTTACAATTTTTTCGACAACGACATCTTTTTGCTCTGTTGTATCACCTACACCCATCGTATAAACAGGCAGAGATAATGCTTCAGCCGCATAAATTGGATTCTTACCTCCGGTATAGTTACCATCTGTAATCATTGAAACAGCTTGGATGTTATTTCTCTGCAACAGATCTTTCAATCCCCCAAGAACATTTGAGAGATCTGTAGCTTCACCCCGAAACGAAATAGAATCGAATGGACTGTTGTTGAAGACATTTAACTTCGTCGAAAAAGAAAAATACTTAACATTCACGTTGGAAGAAAGGCGGGAAAAATCTTTATTTTTTAAAAATTTTCTGACAGCAGATGCTCGGTCGCCAGTATTATCTTTGATTGTCATACTCTGCGAGTCATCAATGAGAACGGCAACCGTTGGTTTTTGTTCATCACTTCGGACAAACCGTAAGATTGGCTCAAAAAGAATGAATAGAAGTAATGTCAGTGACAACGCTCGTAAAAGAGACAAAATTATCCGTCGGAACGGTGGTAGGGGCGGAAGTGTAAAACGATAAAAGAGAAATGCAATCGATACAACAATGAGAAAAAGAAAGATAAAGAGAATAACGCTGCTGCCAAATGTTATGGAGATATCTGCCGGAATCATGATCTTAGCGGATGAGTAACATTTTTCTTGTTGCGGTTGACGACGACGTGCTTAAACGATAGAAGTAAATCCCGCTTGGTAAATCACCTGCGTCAAATAATACGGGTGGTCTTGATATATTATTACCTGCTTCCTGCACATCATCGAATAATGTTTTTACAAGCTGTCCCAATACATTATAAACCTTCAATGTAACATGATCTCGTTTCGGTAATTCATACTCAATCCATGTAAGGGCATTAAATGGATTTGGATAATTTTGTCGTAACGTGATTGTTGTCGGTAAATTTTGCGGAAGTTTTACATTAGTATCTCCATGATAAAACTTCCAAACATTGCCAGTGATTGGTGCGGGGCTTCGATAGAAATTTGCGGCGCTGTCGTACGCTTCAATATAAAAACGCATCGGTGTTCCTAATACTTGTTGCGGCAGCATAACTCGATATCTACCAGAGGTTGGAAAAAACATAAATGAATCCAATAACATCGGAATCGAAGTAAAAATGTTATCGCTTCCTGCGGCGAGATAAAGTTTCACACTATCAGTACAAATGCCAAATTTAGAGAGAGCACATGTTGATATAACGCTCCTGTCATTTTCAAAAACAACATATGGAATGTTGCTAAAAATTGGTCCAAATTGCAGCGCTGCAGCAAAAGCATTAACCAGTCCCCAACCAATAAAGTTGTTGGGACGATTAGGGTGTTGAAGAACATCAACTGAATCTGCGGTAGCACGGAGTGCATTTCTCACCTGAATAGGTGTAAGCTCAGGTCGTGCCGATAGCACGAGTGCGGCAGCGCCCGCAGTCAGTGGTGTTGAAAGTGAAGTGCCGTCTTTTCTGACGTATGTGTTTGGACCCGGTACCGAAGCACAAAAGATTTTAACACCCGGAGCAACTAAATCGGGCTTTATTCGGCCATCGTTGGTTGGACCCGATGAACTGAAAGCGGCAGAATAACCTGAGAATGTTACAGCACCAACGGATATTATACTATCAGCATCCGCGGGTGTAAGTAAAGTACCAACAGTGTCATTGCCTTGTCCTTCATTTCCCATCGATGTGCAGACAACAACGCCGAGGCGTGCAGCCCGCGCAGCCGCCCTGGCGGAAACCGTTGTCCGTCCATCAAACGAACCCTTCTCCCATGTATAATCATAATCGTTTAGTCCTTGGGGATCGAAATCGTTGTAACCCACCGAGCTGCTGACAACATCGACGCCGAATCCTTCCATCCATTCAAGTCCGGCAACCCAATTGTCTTCTTCCTGTTGTGTTTCAGTAGGAATATACTCGGTTTTCCCGAGTATGAAATCAGCATCGAAAGCAGGACCGTATAGATTTCCCGGTTTATATCCGCCAACAACAGAAAATGTTAATGTCCCGTGACCATCCTGCGAAGGCGAATCACCTTCCTGATTCGCTGTTATAGCATCATTAAAAATAAAATCGTGTTCTGCGATGACATTCCGTGATTGCAATGCTTCATGCTCGCGCCACCTGAAACCAGAATCAAGCATCCCGATAAGAATACCTTTCCCTGTAACTCCAACAGTATGAAGCGGAGGAACATTTATCATTTGGAGCTGTGCCAAAGAAGAACCATAATCAAATCCTGAGTGCTTTTGAACAATTTCTGTGTGTGGGAAGTCTTGAAGTATCAATTTTTTACCGCGAAAAACAACAACTGGTTCTATCTTGTCGACAAAATTCAATCGAGAGATAGCGGTAACTTGGTCTGTGGTCAAGTAGCAGCTTGCCGCATTTAACCAACGGCTTTGAACTGCAAGAATACCGCCCATCTTTTGTATCTGCTTAATATACGGTTCATAAAGAGGCAAATCGGCGGCATCCAAGATTTCTTCGGTTGGAAGGATTTTTGCGCGGCGGATGAATGCTCGTGACTGAAGGTGTTTTAATTCTTCCTGATATGATTCATTTCCCTTCGCTAATACTGAAGAGGTAGAAAGAGGTTTTTTATCTTTAAAATAAATCCAATATTTTTTATTCGGTTGTGCAGAGAGCTGATAAGATAACAACAAAAATACGGATAAGAGAAAAAGATATCGAACCGCACGCCGGATCATATTAAACAGTTTCGAGAAGCTTCTCGATAATCTGAATGGCATTAACTCCATCGGCTTCTGCATTGAAATTTGGAACAATGCGATGGCGAAGGACAGGCCCGACAACTTTTCGGACATCTTCAATATCCGGAGAATGCCGTCCATCAAGAATTGCCCGTGTTTTAGCTCCGAGGATTAAATACTGGGAAGCACGCGGGCCGGCACCCCAGCTTAACCAATCCTTTATGAATTGTGGTGCGAGCGGACTTTTTGGGCGCGTCCGTGTTGAAAGACTAACTGCAAACGAAATTACATTATCAGCAACAGGTACACGCCGAACTAAATCTTGGAGCTGTAAGATATCCTCTTTCCCCAAAACATGATTAAGGTTTGGTGTGTATATACTCGTTGTTGATTTCACAATATCAAGCTCCTCTTTCTCGGAAGGATAATCGAGCCATAAATTGAACATGAAACGGTCGAGCTGTGCTTCCGGCAGCGGATATGTTCCTTCCTGTTCAATCGGATTTTGTGTCGCAAGAACAAAAAACGGTTCTTCAAGAATATATTTCTGACCGGCAGCGGTTACGTGGTGTTCCTGCATAGCTTCAAGCAAAGCCGCTTGCGTTTTGGGCGGAGTTCGATTGATTTCATCAGCTAAAAGTATGTTGGCGAATACCGGACCTTTCACAAATTTGAAAGACTTCAACCCGGTTGCCCGATCGTCTTCAATTATTTCTGTTCCCGTAATATCACTTGGCATCAAATCAGGTGTGAATTGGATACGGCTGAATTTCAAATCCATCACTTCGGCAAGTGTTTTTATTAAGAGCGTTTTAGCTAAGCCCGGAACACCTACGAGTAAACAATGTCCTCGAGCTAGCAGCGATATTAATAATTGATCTATGATTTCTTCCTGCCCGATGATTACCTTAGCAATCTCTTTTTTCGTTGCTTCGAAACTTGTCTTCAATGATTGAACAGCTTCGACATCATTCATTTCACGTACCGTTCGATGTGTTTTCAATATCGTTTGATCACTCCTATAATCGTATATCGCAATAAATTTCTGTTCGCAGTTGTTTGATCCACTTCTGGTATTCATTATTGCGTTTGTACCCGGTCGCAAGCTGCTCGATCCGATTCCAGTCGTCTGATAAACTCATTGGATGTTCAGGAATTCTCTTTTTTAAAAAAATAATTTGATAACCTCGGGCTTTTTCCGAGATTAATTCAACCGGATCGCTGACATCACCTTCTTTCATATCTTTAATTGCATCCCTCAGTGATCGTTCAATTTGCGTAATAGGTACACGTCCTAAAAAACCTCCGAGGGCAGCCGATTCTTTATCCTCCGAATTACGCTTTGCAATTTCAGAAAATTTTGCACCTTGTGCAATACTGTCTTTCAAAGCTTTCAGGAACGCTATCGTTGAATCATTCTCCGAAGCATCCCGTTTGAACTTGAATAAAATATGGCGTGGATGAACCTGCTCACCTCTTCTTTCAAGAAGCTGTATGATATGAAATCCAAGCGGTGTTTCAACTATATCCGAAATCATGTTCACTTTTAGCGTAAATACAGCTTCTTCAAATTCTGCAAAAAATTCCCCCCGTCTGACAAATCCTAAATCTCCTCCCGCTGATTTGGTCCCCGGGTCATCGGAATATATTCTAGCATAGTCTGCAAAGTCGCCTCCTCCTTTGATGGAATCCAAAATCTTCTGAGCCTGTTGTTTTAGAATTTGTTTTGCAGATTCACTCAGCTTTGGTTGTTTAAAAATATAATACAGTTCTACTTCTTCGGGTACAATGGGCAAGCTGTCCTGATACATCGTAAAAAATTCTTCAATTTCACGACGCGAAGCGATAATATTCATCTTCTTTAATTCCCAAAGTTTCGCCGCTAAAATTTGTTTTCTCATACCATCCCGATATTCTCTTTTCAATTTTGTTATCGACATCCCGAACGCTTCTTCTACCCTTTTCTCTGATCCGAGCTGTTGAATGCGCTGAGCAATCTGAGCATCTAATTCATTGTTCACCTCATCATCTGAGACTGACAGAGTTGTGTCTTCTAACGCTTTTGATAGAATTAGCTTCTCATTTATTAGAGCATCAAGAACTTGCTCTCTGAGACCCGGTATATTTGGCTCAACCCGATTGGTAAATGTGTATAATTCTATCTGCGCATTCAGATCGGAGAGAAGTATTGGTTCTTTCCCCACAACGGCAACCACTTGATCAACAACCTGCTGTTGTGTGAATACCAGATAAGGTACAAGATTAATTATTAAAGCAAGAATTATTTTCAAAGTTTTATTCATATAATTGAGCTGCAATCGTATCTGTATTTGTTGCTTCGGGAATCAAAATTTCGACTTTATATCGTCGGTGAAGATCATTAATAATTTTCTTATACTTATTCCGTCGTTCCTTGATGAGAACCCGTTCACGGATTTCATCTCGAACGATCTCGAATTCAGCAGTATCTCCTCTTTTTTTCTTATCAAGCGGTTGGAGAACACAATATCCCATCGCGGTTTTAACCGGGAACGATACTTCATTTGAATTCAGCGTAGCTGCAATCTTCCATAATTCCGGTGGATTTATTGTTTGTTTAGTGGAAAATTGATTTTCCGAATGATAAAGCAAACTTGCTTGCAATGTAGAATCGTTTTGCACATTACTTATCGCATCCTGCCATAATGCACCACGAGAAACCTTTGCAGCAAACATACTGGCTTGCTCTCGAGTATTAAAGATTACGTAATTCAGTTTTATCATATCCTCCCTGATAAAAAACTCAGCTCGATGAGCTTCGAAATAATGCATCAATAGACTGTCGCTGAGACTAATAGTATCACCGTACACTGCCCGTTCGATAAAGCGTTGGGTAGCAAGCTGCCGCTGCACATCTCGAATTTGCAACTGATATTGTTCGTCATTCTCTATGCCTTTTCTGCTTGCCTCTTGGAACAGCAATTCCTCGGTAATCCAATGTTTGACGTAGCTGTTAAGTTGATTTTGAAACGGTCCTTGCGAAGTATCAATGCAAACTTTTGCCTCTTCAAGAGTTAAGACCGTTTCTCCAACACGCGCAATGATGGTTCCTTCTGTTTGTTTCCGGCAGGAAACAACAAAAATCGATAATATACAAATGGTAGCATATATTATATTACTCATTAACAGGTGGTGCTGAGCTGAAAGCTTTTGGCAAAATTTCTTTATTTTGTTTAACTGGATGACTAAGTTTGACGTTGTCAAGCCACCGGCGCTCAAGTTGTTTTGCAAAATATTCTTGATAAGTGTTCGAGACTTCGGCGCCCGCCTCTTCAAACGTTTTCTGACGTGCGGGTTCTTTTGCATTCACTTTAATAATTACATAAAATAAATCTTCCGTCTGGAATGGCTCTGATATAGTTCCGACAGACAG
Source organism: Bacteroidota bacterium (assembly GCA_030019075.1). Lineage (GTDB taxonomy): Bacteria > Bacteroidota > Ignavibacteria > UBA10030 > SZUA-254 > JASEHD01. The sequence goes on along the minus strand of JASEHD010000076.1, from coordinate 4,749 downwards.
TGTTGCCGCATATCTTGTTAACTCGTCCGTTTCAACCGGTTGTAACCCCCGGCTTCCATCTGGAAATTTCGATGGAGGTATCTCTTTATATTCATCTATAAAATGTGCGAAATCAACACCCTGCTTTATCGAATCGTACACGAAATAGGCTGTTGTATCGGTGTCCATCATGAGTACGCTGATGTTTACACGTTCGGGAAACATGAATTTACTTAAATTTTGGTTGTAATAATCTTTCAATGCTGAATCTGAAACAGTAGTTTTATTCCACACCTCAATCTGTTCTGCTTTATAAAGTAAAATACCGTCAGTGTATTCCTTCATAAGTGAAGCAAAATCTGAGTTTCTTTGCTCTAAGCCGATTGATTTTGTCTCAAGAAGAAATCCATCTGCGATTCGATTAAACTTGGGTTTTAATTCGCTCGCACGCAGAACGATATTCCGATATTCTGGTTTACTATCAAGAATTAGAATAACTGTATCTAACAGGATTGCTCTGCCGCTAATGTTGAATATTGTCTGCAGCTTTAAATCTTGTGGTAGATCGTCAGCCCAGGCACTATCACCAATACGTTTTGTTGAATCAAGATGAGCGAAGAAGTCAGTAAAAACATTTTCATTAAAAGTAAATTGAAAATCTTTTTTTAATTGCGCTATGTACACTCCATAATCATCGTTATACCGCTGCTGCTGGTAAGTCTTTCTCAGTTCATCCCGCATTTCTGAAAATGACGGCATTGGTCTTCCACTATCACAACGTATAATATGGTAACCAAATGGTGTGCGAACGATATTAGAAATTTCACCTACTTTAAGTTTAAATGCAGCTTCATCGAAAGGTTGCACAAACCGCCGACGTGAGAACCATCCAAGATCACCACCGTTAGGTGCGCTGCCTCCATCTTCTGAAGATTTCACGGCAAGCTGATCAAAATCTGAACCCTTCATCAAACTATCATGTAAATTTTTAACGCGAGATAACGCTGCTGCCGTGTCGGCTGAATCGGTTGCAGAAACTTGAAATCGTGTCATTATATGACTTACCCGAATTGTACCACGCACAGGTTGTCTATCATTTACTTTTATTATATGATAACCAAATACGGAACGTGCAGGCGTAGAACTTATCTCGCCTTTCTTCATTGAAAATGCTGCATTTTCAAAAGGACCTACCATCTGACCACCGGTAAAATAATACAGATCGCCCGAATTAGATTTTGCCGATGGATCTTCTGAGTGATGAAGTACAAGTGAGTCAAAATTTTCACCAGCTTTTGCACGTTGTATGATATCCATCGCTTTGATATATGCACTTGTTGTATCCTCTGGCGATGCATCAGGATTTAATTTAATTAAAATATGTTGCGCACGAATTTCTTCTTTCCGACGATTATATAATTGTTTGACGCCCGGCTCTGTGATTTCTCTTTCAACCATATAAGTAGAAGCAAGGCTTGCCCGATAATCACGTAGTTCCTGAACAATATCTGAGTCATTAACTAAGTTACGGTCGTATGCATCTTGGAGTTTGAGCTTGTAGTTTGTAAGTAAATCTAAAAAATGCTCACGTTCTTCTAACGTACTTTTCTGAGCTACACTCCATCCGCCGCTATTTCGGGTAAAAAAGTTTTCATATTCGGAGACGGTTATCTTGTTGTTGCCAACTTCTAATACTACCATATCTCCGACTTTGGAGGAGCATCCCCCAAGAATGATTAAAAATGAGAGGATAATGCTGATCCCTGCAAGTATTCTCATGTTTGTAAATCCTTTCATTTGAGTTGATTGTGGTTGGATTCTAAGATTTTTGAAGTATAAAAATAACCAAAAATCTTGAAAGAACCAAAAATTAGCACTTCATTCAATTATGGTGATTGGATAGTTTGCTGCTGTTCCTTTGAGTAATCAAGTTCGGATCCAAGTACACTATGCGGGATGAGATAGACAATTAGTGTAATTATTGCTGCTGCCAATACCCACCGCTCCGGAATTTTTGATCGCCGTAACGCAATTGCTGCGATGATCCAAAAGAGTAATGCTAATGCTGTTTTATTATCGGTTAAATCGATGCCGAAAGGGAATCCTGTCCAGAATGCCCCAAAAGCATACCATTGCATTATTGGTCCTAGAATAAGTCCCCCCACTGCTGTAACAATAATCGTCCAAATTGTTATTTGTTTCAGTTTCGGTTCTTTTCTTAAACACTCGAATCCTGCGCGAGTGGAAAGTAGTAATCCGATAAACATGGCAAGTATATGAATTATTAAAACAACACTTGGTACATCTCCTCTGAATCGAATTACAACTGGCTTATTCTCGGGGATAGTTATGCTATCATTACCAGAGTTCAGGATTATTTGGTAATTTAATTTTCCGGCTGGCGGTTGATGTGGAAGCTCAGCAGTAAGAACTCCGTCATTATACAACATTAGTTCTTCCTTCCATTCATCTGCTGTTTTGTGACGTTTCCACAATAGATATCCCGTTACTGCTTCATCATTTGTTTCAATTTTCACAGAATGGTTTGTTTCACCCGGATGAGTTCGATTCAATATATAACTGATCTCTTTTCCGTTCAGCATAACCTTATCCGAAAGCGGATAGGTTGGACCCGTCACCCGTTGATAAACTAAAGTACCAGCTGTTATAAGAAACGCAAGTAACCAAAATAATAAAGATTGTTTCATAATAGTTATATAAAATGCGAAAAATGTTTGAATTATCAAAGTATTTCTTTAATTTAATCATTCATTAGTCAGAGGAACATGTTCACCGGAAAATTAACCGGGACTATGTTTAATGCTGTTTTCCAAAGGGCAAAGAATTTGTTAAAACGCAAATAACTAAGTACAAAGTACCATTTACGAATGAAAAGTAAAATATGATTGAACAAGATTTTAAAGATAAAGTCATTATTGTCACAGGTGCCTCCAGCGGTATCGGCAAAGCTACTGCATCGATGGCGATTGAGCGCGGGGCGAAAGTTTCTTTCGTCGCTCGACGAGAAAGTGAACTCAAAACTCTGGGCTCTAAGCTCTCCGCTGAATCATTTGAAATCATACCAGCCGATTTAACAAAAGATGAAGATCGTAAAAAAGTTATAGACCAAACAGTCAAACGCTTTGGAGGAATTGATGTCCTTGTTAATGCGGCAGGCATCATCGGCAGTGGTACGATAGAAAACACGACGCTTGAGTTCTGGGACATAATGATGGACATAAATCTGCGTTCGTTATTTCGCTTGACACAGCTTGCGCTTCCTTCTATAATAGAAAGAAAAGGAAACATAGTGAATGTATCCAGCGTTACTGGTGTCCGTGCGTTCCCAAATGTACTGGCATACTGTGTTAGCAAAGCTGGAGTTGATCAACTAACTCATTGTGCCGCATTGGAGTTGGGACCGAAAGATGTTCGTATCAACGCAGTTGATCCCGGTGTTGTACTAACCAATCTCCATCGAAACAGCGGTATGGAGGAGGAAACATACCAGAAATTTATTGAACACAGCAAAACGACTCATCCAATCGGCCGTGTTGGCAAGCCGGAAGAAGTTGCTGAATTAATTCTCTTCCTCGCTTCCGATCGTGCCGGATGGATCACGGGTGGAAGTTTTAGTATCGATGGTGGCAGAGCGCAAACTTGTGCAAGATGAATTTTGAATTATGAGTTATGAGTTATAATGGTTTTCTAAAATGAGTAAATCTATTATTAAAGATAAAACATTCAAATTTGCACTGGAGACTATTAAAATATTTAAGCTCCTTCGGGAACAAAATGAATATATCCTCTCAAAACAATTGCTGCGTTCCGGCACATCGATTGGTGCCAATGTACGCGAGGCATTGAACGCTGAATCAATAGCTGATTTTATTCATAAATTTTCAATCGCTCAGAAAGAATGTGATGAAACATTATATTGGTTAGAACTCTTGATGGAGTCCGGCTTCGTTGACCGCAATATTCTGCAAATTGCCTTAAATGAGGCAGACGAAATTTTAAAAATTATTAAAAGCATAATCATACCGATGAAATCGAAAATGTAACCATAGCTTTTTATATAAAACTCATAATTCATAATTGATAACTCATAACTTTTAATCTATTGCAATTACAACTTTTAGAGGTTAATAATGAAAGTTAAAAAACAAAATAATCTTTCTCTCTCTACAAAAGCAATTCATGGTAAACACCTTTTTGCTTTCAAAGGTCCGGTAACATTTCCAATATATCAAACAAGCACATACCGATTCGAGAATTCGAACGATGCCATTCGATATGCGAAAGGTGATCCTAATGTCTACGTTTATACCCGGTATCACAATCCGTCAGTCAAAGAAGTGGAAGACCGCATTGCTTTGATGGAGGACGGAGAAGCGGCGGCGTTATTTTCATCGGGAATGGCGGCAATCTCAACTTCAATCTTCACTCTATGTAAAAGTGGCGATGAAATAGTCAGCACTCCCGCACTCTACGGCGGCACGTACCGATTTTTCCGCGATACATTACCCAACTATAATATCGCAGTCAAGTATGTTGATCCAAGATCATTGGAAGATTTACTTTATCTTATTACTCCGCAGACAAAGATTGTTTATTTTAAAACACCAACAAATACTACACTTGAGCTGGTTGATATCGAAAAATTGGTGAGACTGACAAGAAAGATGGAAAAAGAATTTCACAAGAAAATTAATATCGTCATCGACAATACGTTTGCAACTATTCTCAACCAAAAACCATTCAATTTTG
>JASEHD010000075.1 GCA_030019075.1 Bacteroidota bacterium | reverse complement strand
CATTCCCAATATGCCACGTGCAGGGTTGGAAAAGAACTGCCTGATTGTTGTTGGGAGTTTTGCAAACTTGGGAATTTGACACATAAGGTAGAAACAAAGTTGAAAGACATACTCCAATCATCCACATAGTTCTTTCATAATGGATTTGTCTAAAGACATAATTCCAAAAGCTTTTCTTCGAGAATTTTGATAAAATTTTCATAAATTAATCCTTTCTGATTTGATTTGTCTTCATTGAATTAAAAGCATCTTCTTCATTGATAAGTATTTTCCAGCGTTCAATTTATATACATATAAACCACTTGGCTTACTCTCAGCATTCCACTCCACCAATTTGTATCCAGCATCCTGCATCCCATCAACGAACGTTGCTACTTCCTGTCCAAGCATGTTGTACACCTTCAATGTAACCAAGCTATTAACAGGTAACGAATAACGAATAACGGTTACCGGATTGAAGGGATTCGGATAGTTCTGTTCAAGTGAAAATTCTTCAGGAATACGATTCTCGATTTCTTTGACGGCTGTCGGATTGTTGCACTCGCTCTGGTATGTATTTATTTTCGGTTTAATAAAACTAATCCCACCATACACGAACGAAGTTGAATCTATAAAATACAAAGAATCATAATTTTCCATTGCGAATGTCCGATAGACAGAGACATGATAAGAACCGGCATTCAAACTTAGGATGGTTGCACAAAGATCATAATAGCACATGCAGCGACAATAATTGGTTGATGTATCTTTTTCGATGATTGTGATGTAATCATTTACGATAGAAATTTCATGTATAAATGAAACACAGCAGTTTTCGTATACATTCTTATCCCATATTTTTACTGTATCACTTAAAATTTCTACATATACCGAATCGTTCACGTGGCTTTGATATAAAAATTCCCTGGCTTCCGAAATAAATGAGAATCCCACAAATAACAGCAATACAGTTTTTAGTTTCATTAATATCATTAACACTTAGTTTCGAATTAATAACAAATCACATAAAATAAATATTTATGATTTTTAATAAATAGTTTAGACTTCCCTTAAATAGTCTAATTGGATGGAAATACTTTAATCTCGTTATTGAAAAGGAAATATAGCAGTACCTTTTGCCTACCGATTCACTTTGAATCGAAATGGATGCGTTAGCATTTGAATGCTTAGCGTGTTAAATCTTCCAGGTCGGTACATTGTGAATCCTGAACATTAAATAAAGCGAACTGCTCCATTCACTTTCCAACCTTCACATGCATAACTATGTTCAGTATAAACTATTAATTTTAAAAAGTCAAGTGAAATGCTGTATTTTAACGACCTCTGCTGAAAAAACAGTTTGAAGGATTATACTGTATCTTATTATCAAATAATAAGATACGGATAGCTTGGGGTAAGAAATGAAAATATATAAAATAAATTAAAGTACTGCGATTAATTTTTTCCAGATATCCTTAAGATTTTCTGAGATCATTTTAGTATCAGAGAGAACGGGCATAAAATTCGTGTCGCCACCCCAACGTGGGACAACATGGAAGTGAATATGTTGGTCAATACCTGCACCTGCCGATCTGCCGATATTTGCACCGACATTAAAACCATCCGGATTCGAAATTGTTTGGAGTGCATTGATCATTTTTTTTATAAGGTTCATTATCTCCAGCAATTCTTCTTCAGAGAGATCATTAAATGTTGCAAGATGACGGTATGGTACAACCATAACATGACCGCTGTTGTACGGATAAAGATTCATAACAACAAACGCATACTTCCCTCTGTTGACTAACAATCTTTCTTCGTCTTCATTGGCTTGATATGCCGTGCATAGAATACATTCCTCACTCACTCCTTTTTGTTGTGAGAAAGATTCGATGTATTTTGACCTCCATGGTGAAAAGAGTCTTTCCATAATATCATTAAGACGATTTACGAGTTATGCTTCCTCCTCAATCTTTTGTTTTTCGTGTTCAGCAATAATCTTTTCTAAAATCTCTCTCGGCATTTCTTCATAATGATCAAATTTTTGCCGATGAATACCGCGTCCTTGAGTCATGGAGCGAAGATTTGTGGAATACCGATGGAGTTCTTTGAGAGGAACAAGAGCTTTAATAATCTGATGAGAACCATCGGTATCCATACCTAATATTTTTCCTCTGCGGCTTGAGATATCACCCATAACATCGCCCATATAATCTTCTGGTACAGTTACTTCGATTTCGTAAATCGGTTCAAGTAATATCGGCTTTGCTTCTTTGAATCCTTTCTTGAAACACATTCTACCCGCAATCTTGAATGAATGTTCATCGGAATCAACATCGTGATAAGAACCATCGAAGAGTGTAACTTTCACGTCAACAACTTTATATCCCGCAATCACACCTGATGCCATAGCTTCAACTATGCCCTTTTCAACCGCAGGAACAAATCTACCCGGAACAACACCACCAACGATTGCATCTTCGAATTCAAAACCACCTCCACGTTGTAATGGCTCAACCTTCAACCATACATGTCCAAATTGTCCACGCCCACCCGTTTGCTTCTTATGTTTATATTCGATTTCATTTGCACGCCCGCGGATTGTTTCTCTATATGGAATTTTCGGTTCGACTAAATCGACTTCCACGCCATATTTGGCTTTCAATCGATTAATCATGGTATTCAAATGCAACTCACCTTGTCCACTTACTACTGTCTGGTGTAATTCAGGATCTACTTTCATTACGAATGTAGGGTCTTCCTCGTGTAATGCATGTAAACCATTGGCAATTTTATCTTCATCACCTTTTGCCTTCGTTGAAATTGCCATACTGATGACAGGATCAGGAAACTGAATAGGAGGAAGAACAACTGAAAAAGCTTTACCGCTTAATGTATTGTTTGTGTGTGTGTCTTTTAGTTTTACGACAGCTCCAATATCACCTGCAAAAATTTTACCAACGTCTTTCCTTTCTCTGCCGTTCATAACAAATAGCTGCGCTAATCGTTCGGGTTTATTGTTTGTATTGTTCATAAGGTCTAATCCGGGCGAAACATTACCTGAATATACTCGGAAGAATGAGAGTTCACCAACATGTGGCTCCGAAACCGTTTTAAAAACAAATATAACCGGCTGTGCATTTGGATCGACTGGAAGTGAAATCTTATTACCTGTTCTTACCATCGTTACTTCTGTTGGAACAACTTCTATTGGGCTGGGGCAGTAATCAACAAGAAAGTCTAAAAATGACGCTACTCCGATATTGTGTGAACCTGCAGTACATAAAAGAGGGAATATTTTTCTCTTCCGAATACCCAGTCTAAGACCTTCTTTAATCTCTTGCTCGTTGAGTGTTCCATTATTAATGAATGTGTCAAGCAGCTTTTCATCAGTTTCAGCTATCTGTTCTATTAACTGCTCACGCATGCTCTCGGCTTTGGACTTTAATTCGGTAGGAATATCAATCTCATTGTATTTTCCTTTACCGTCTTTCATAAACATTAAGACTTTCATTCTGAGAAGATCAACGATACTTTCGAAAGCCATCCCCTGCTGAACAGGAAATTGAATAGGAATGATATCGTGAGTAAACTGTTCTCGTGCTCTGTGTACAACTTTATCGAAATCAGCATTTTCATTATCTAATTTATTTACAAGGAAGATAACTCCGTTCTGAATTTCCTTAGAATATTTCCATACAATCTCGGTACCAACTTCGATCCCCTCGACAGCTTTTAAAAATATTACGGTAGTATCCATAATACGCAAAGCGCTTCTTACTTCGCCAGTAAAATCGGTATAACCTGGAGTATCCAGTATATTCAATTTTACTCCCTTCCAATCACAATGGAGCAAAGAAGAATTTATTGATATCTGGCGTTCAATCTCATCAGGGCGATAATCGGATATTGTATTTCCTTCCTCAATCTTTCCAAATCTTGTAGTTATACCAGATGTAAAAAGGGAAGCTTCGGCTAGAGATGTTTTTCCAGAGCCGCCATGCCCAACAAGGGCAATATTACGGATACTTTCGGCTGTATATTCTTTCATCATATAAAAAAGTAACTCCTTAACAAATTAATATTTAATCAACAACCATTAGCATGATTCACTCATAACTAAGCGATTTACAGCACCATCCTTTGATGTTGAATTAGTATGATTTGATTTCAAATTTAGGTGGTATCAGCTATCTATGCTCGAAGACGAGTAATAAAAGTGCGAATACCTTTGATGATGGCGGAGACTGTTCCGATGAATTCTAGGACTGGTTCTTCGACCTGTTCCTGAACTCTCCGCTCGAAGGATACGATATTATCGGTAATCTCTTTGACTGAATTAACTGAATTTTTAATTAATTCTATCTGACCTTCGATATTTTCACTCATATTTTTTATCTTGTCGGTAATAAATTCCAAATTACTAAAAACCGGAATCGCTTTGGCAGTCAATTCTTTAATATTAGTCTCTAGAAGAGTAAGGAAATTCCGAAACCGACTAAGAATAATTACAAGATAAACACATAAAACTGTCACCGCAGATAACGCAATGACCTGCATAACGAGGAGAAAACCTTCCATTAGTATTTCCTTTTAATTTTTAGGATTACGATGAGGTATCACGACCTTTTTCATTTTTATAAGTATCTATCCCCGCACGAAATGCGGCTTTTATTTTATTACCTTCGCTTCCAGCACGCTCACGGATATCAGAAAGTACTTTGTCCGCGTCACCCATTATATGTTCGGCTTTCTCTTTCACTTCCGACACTAACTGCTCAGAGCGAGACTTACCCTGAGTAATTATATCTTTCGCCTTCCCCTTAGTGCTCTTCATATAATCACTCGCTCCTTCAGCTAAATCAGTTGCTTTCTTCTTGATGTCGGTGCGTAATTCTCGACCGCTTTTAGGTGCATAGAGGAGACCTGTAATGGCACCTACTACACCACCAATAAGAAAACCGATAAAAAGACCCTTTGCTAAACCGTTTTTTTCTTCTGGCATAATATCCTCCAAATTGTTATTAAAGAATAAATAATGTAATTATTAAAAACAAATTACCAATAATACTCATTAAAATCAAGTATTTATGAAATTTTCTTGCTTTTGTTCTTAATAAATCATATTTTGGGTTTTTACAATATTAATCTATTATTAATATTATGTTTAGAACAACTGAAGGCAGCACAGGAAGACTGATTCAATTTTGTGTTGGATATTTTTTCCTTTACATTTTTTTCCTTGTAGCAACAAAATATTTTACTGACTACGTTGTACAAGGACCAGTAGATCCCGCTCTCTTGAAAGAGTTAAAAACGAAAATGAATATGGAGTTTCTGATTTACAGCACTATCGGTGGAAATCTTCTCTGCCTTGCCATAGTCTTCGCATTCAGATGGTATAAACTTAAATCGCACAACTATATCAACATTCTTGGAATGAATCTTCCAGCCGAACTTTTGTACATTATTCCTTCCGGTGTTTGTACAGCGATTGTTATTCCGACAACAACATTAATGTTCACACTCCCGATTACCGTGATGGTAGCAATGGTTATTATGAGAGGAAGTATTATTGTAATCAGCAGAATTGTTGATGCAATTCAAATCGCTCAGGGACTATTGAAGAAGAAGGTTTATTTCCAGGAAGAGATGGGGGTCGTTTTTGCAATCCTTGCAGTAAGTGTTCAGTTATTTTTTGAACGGGGTACTGGCGGTTTCGATTTTCTTAACTACACTCCCGCCATTGTAATTCTGTGCAGCTACATTGTTGCATATTTTATTCGATTATATATTATGAACTACTACAGGAACACACGCGGCAAAGGATCCCCACAGGACAATAAAGGATTTTTTGCTATCGAGCAGATTACAGCAGGATTTGTACTGCTCTTAGTGGGACTTGGGATTTATCACTTTACAAATTCAGATGTCAGACAAATTGTTCTTTTCAAAGAAGCTTTTATTGCACCATCAATTCATTGGAGGTGGGAAATTATTGCCGGAGTTTTCTTTGGCGCTCAAGCATTTTTATCTGTTTTTCTTTTTATGTTTAAAGGTAGAACTGCAACTTTCTCTGGTTTGGTAAACCGATTGACATCATTAATTGCAGGAACTGCTTCTACACTTGTTGTTTACTATGCACTTGGCGGCAGATTCCCAGACCAGAAAGATTGGTTATCGCTGCTGTTTATTTTGATTGCAGTCGGATTTCTTTCAGTTGCTGAAAGAAGAAGGGCAAAAGAACTAATTGCGACCCACGAAATCGAGCTTGCGCGATCAAAGACATAGACAAATTTCCTCTTACTCAGCCAACAACAAACTTCCGATTTCTGACCAAGCATATACCCTGAAGAAATCGGAAGTTTACAGGTTTCTTCTGGCTCAGACTTCCGATTTTTGCACAGCTAATCTTCCGATAATAATCGGATGTCTTACAGAGAATAAGTTGTTTTCCATTTCCTGAGTTTGTATAATTAACATCATAAACATAGTTATGTATGGCACGACGTGAAATACAATTTCTACCTGAATGTTTCTACCATATCTACAATCGCGGCAACAATCAGGAGATCATCTTCACCGAAGATGAAAATTATATTTATTTTCTCAAACAACTTCACGATTACTTTGATTCAGGTGAAATCAGTTTACTCGCTTACTGCCTGATGCCAAATCATTTTCACCTATTAATCTCTCCACGAAAAGAAACTGACTTCCCCAATATTATGCAATCATTTTCTATTTCGTATGCCAAAGCATTCAACAAATGGCAACGAAGATCGGGGCACGTTTTTCAAGGCAACTATCAAGCTCGATCGATAGAACGTGAAGGTTACTTATCGCATCTATACCGATATTTCCATCTAAATCCTTTAAAAGCCAGTCTCGTCTCACTTGCTGAAGATTGGAAATACTCCGATTACAAAGAGTGGATTTCAGAGAATGAATCCGACTCACCAAAAATGCGTTTTAGGAGAGAATTGTTTGGAACTGCAGAAGATTATAGAAAATTCATGACCGATTTCGTAGATGAACTGAGGGTCCAGAAGGAAATTGAGAAATTAATATTCGGGTGATTGTAGGTCAGATTTCCGATTTCTGCCTTAGAGTAAAACGAGTAGAAATCGGAAATCTATCCAGACAGACTTCCGATTTTTTCACAGTCAATCCTCCGATAAAAATCGGAAGTCTTACTTGGTTTTAACTATATCCCATAATTTAGATGTAGCTTTCTCCAACTCGCCTCCAAGTTTTATTGGATCATCAGTCTTCTCCGGCTCATTCTCAAACACAGCATACGGTACTTTGTGTCCTCTGATGTCAATATAATTCGGATCTTTCGCTGTCAGTTTTTCCCAATCATTTGTTTTGTAATAAAACTCCATCTTCTCATCGGGTAATGAATGATAGAGAATCGAATCTTCCAGACCGGGACGCGCACGTCTTCGGTTTTTACGGACTGATTCTTCATAAGCTACTTTGATATAAATGATAGAAGCGCACTTTAGAATTTCTTCATGAAGATATGAGAACGCCTCACTAAAACCGTTTTCACCACCGCGAGCAAATTCCACCACCGCCGTCGTCTTTTGATGGTAATTTGAATCTGCTGCTAATTTTTTCCGATAAACAAGATTGATCCTCTCAATATAAAGATTCCATATGAAATGATCCTTGAACCAATACTTTTCATCCGACCAGATGCGCGGCTTGCCATGCTTAGAGAGTATATCGTCTATTTCGAATGTTTCCCAGACGTATACAAAATCATCTATTTCCTCAAATTCACCTATATGGAAACGGCGGGAACGTTCTGCTGGAGGTGTTTTCTTGAGGAAATCTATAACTTCAGATTTACCGGCTGCCGGTCTGCCAATTAAAATAATTACATCAAAATTATTGTTCATACGAGAGTTGTCCTTTTTTATATTATTTAATTTCTAAAAAACGATTTTCCAGTAAACCCTTAACGTTTTTTTCTTTTTTGATCTTATCTACCAACGCATCGAATAATAAAGTTTTTGAATTCGTTACATCCGATGGCACCATATCGAGATATCGCTCTCCTTGATTAATCACATAATCTATCGTGCCGCATGTATACACTTTATCATCATTAACTTCTTGACCATTGACCATTAAAGTAATTATTGTCACTTCACCATTAATACGTTTCCATTTACATTCCAAACCTGATAAATCAAGAGATGATCTTCCAATGATGAGAGAATTTACATATCGTAATGCAAGCAGTCGAAGCTCTTTACCCGTAATTGGAAAAGTGCATAGGTAATTTCGGAATGGCGATACTTCAAACAAATCTATTTTTCGAATATCACCGGCAAGAATATCCTTACGTATACCGCTGCTGTTCGTTACAGCGAAATCGGCACCCGCACCTTCACGTATCGCATCTGCAACGAGATGACCGATACTACTTTCTCCACTTCGCGATCGCTTAAGATCAACCTCTGCTTTCCCAATAATTTCTCCGTATTCCTTATCGAGTATAGATTTATAATTATTAACAAACTTTGTAAGTTCATTTTCAGGGTATTGTGGTCTAACCCAAAGTGTATGAAGCTTACCGTTGTACTTTGTGACCTTATCGTTTTCCACAGTCAATTCTAACTCGCCAAGATTCTCGCAGTAACCGCCAGCTTGACAGATTAAAACTCCGTTAACCGATTTAGATGTTTTCAGTCGTGTATGACTATGCGAACCAATGATTACATCGAGATTTTGAATTTTCTCAGCTAATACTGAATCGTCATCTACACCTTGATGTGTAAGAGCAATTATGAGATCTGTTTCATTATCAATTTTATCTATTATCTTTTGCAGTGTCTCGACAGCAGGTAATACTTTCAATCCTTTCAGATTATTTGTATTTGTAAGCTTGAATAAATCTTCTGACATTATCCCTATGATACCAATACGTAAACCATCTTTGATGATAGTAATATAATCCTTGTCCTTGGAAACATGATTCCCAAGTGAATCAACAAGATTCGCGCTGATTGTTGGGAATTTTGCAATCGATGTAAGCTTACGAAGATTATCTTGTGAGATATCGAGATCATGATTTCCAACCGTCCACGCTTCGTAACCAATCATATTCATCATTTCAAATAAAGCACCACCAACCGCATCTTTGTATTCCATCTCAGCAATAGGATTGCCCGTCATAACATCGCCGCCGTCAAGGAGAAGTGTATTTCCTTTCGCCCTTCGCAAGCTATCGACGAGATAGTTTAACTCTATAAATCCGCCTACCATTGGTTTGGGATCTGTTCTGATCCAGCCCGCCTCATGAGGAACAAATGAAGAGTGCATATCGTTTGTGTGAAGGATTGTTATTGTTTTCGATTGGCAATAGAGAGCAGAAAGACTAAAAAAACAAAACAACAAAATGAAAACAAATCGAAAATATATAATCTTAATCATAATTAAATCCTTTAGACCGATTGTTTGAAATCAACGGAGGGTAAAAAATAAAATTAGGTTATCCGCCTAAAACGGATAACCCCCTAAATTCTGTGATTAACGATTCTTCTTCTTGTGTCTCATCTTTCGTAAACGTTTCTTCCGTTTATGTGTCGCCATCTTCCTTCTCAAGCGTTTTTTTCCACTTGGCATTTTATCCTCTTAGTTGTTAATTGGTAACTTAAATAGAAATAGGTTGTTGCATTTTTTTTAGGTTCTCATTCACGGCTGTTCTAAGTTCTTTTGAGACTTTGAAATACGGTACGAAATGCTCATCTACTTGAACTGGAGCACCTGTCCGTGGATTACGAGCGATTCTTCCTTTTCGCTTCTTATTTTTAAAACTCCCAAAGCCACGAATTTCAATATTCTTTCCTTCTTTTAATGCTTCGATCACAGTTTGAATGAACCCATCAACCACAGCTTCTGTTTCCACTTTTGTTAGGCCCGTTCCGGAAGCTATATGATCAACAATGTCTGCTTTGGTCAACGTATTTCTCCTTTTATTGTTTGACAAATTTGCCGTCCGTCTAATGCGGATGATAATTTAAAATCCATGAACCATCCTATATTGTAAAATCGGTTGATTCAAAATATCTTCTTTCAAACCTATGAAATCTCCAATTTTAATTTTTCCTAAAATCCAATCGAAGAGTGTTAACACACGTTTTCTCTCTTTTACAATCGCTGGTTTCCCCCGAATACCTGCAAGCTTTGCAGTTATATTTATCGCATCTTCGTATGTACCGAGAGTATCGACCAAGCCAATTTTGAGCGCTTGTTCTCCTGTGAATACTCTACCATCTGCAAACGAAGCAATCGAATCACGTGTTAGTTTTCTTTCATGCTCAACTGCTAAAATAAATTGTTGATGCACATCGTCCATCAACTTCTGAAAATATGTTCTGTCATCGAGTGTCATCGACCTAAATGGATTTCCAGCATCCTTGAATTTTCCACTCTTGATTGTATTAACTTCAACACCAATCTTACCTAATAATGAATCATATCTCATGAATTGCGAGATGACTCCGATGCTTCCTGTTAATGTCCCCGGATTTGCAATAATTTTCGATGCAGGACATGAGACGTAGTAACCACCGCTCGCTGCGACCGAACCCATAGATACAATGACTGGCTTTTCGGCGATCCGAGTTTTCTTAACCTCTTCATAAATCTCTTGGCTTGCAACAACACCACCGCCGGGAGAATCGACACGAAATAGTATTCCTTTTATCGACCGATCTTCACGATATTTTTTAAATTGTCTGACAACCTCATCTGAGACTATGATAATTCCTTTTAGCTCGATAATGGCAATCTTATCACCAGAGCCAATCACAACATCTGAATCTTGCTGGGAAATCGAATGAATTATTACATAAAAAAAGAAAAAAGAAGCAAAACCGAAGAATATTAAAATTCCAGCGATTATCAGAAACAATTTAGTCGATTTTGACATAATCCTTATAACTCATTGATTTACAAGCATATTATACGAAACTCTTTAGCAAAAGTCAAACAAGAAATATTTTTATGGTAAGTCGGGATGAGGATGCAGAAGCTTACCTGCTGGACTTTCGGCAAGCTGGTTATAAAATTCTCTGTGGTCTCTGCACCTTTGTGGTGGGTATTTATTTGAAATTATTTTATTATAATCATTTTCTCAACATCAGTGAACACTACGCCAGTCAGCCCAATCGCTTGGAGCCGATAGAAATATAAACCACTTGGTATATTACCAGCATCAAACTCTATTGATTTATAACCCGCCTCCTCAAAATCATCTACTACAGTCGCTACTACTTCACCAAGCACATTATATATCTTTAATGTTACGTGAGCATCTTCGGGCAAAGAATAATCGAAGCGTGTTACGGGATTGAATGGGTTGGGATAATTTTGCTCAAGGGAAAATGTCTTTGGTAGTGCAGAAACCAATGGTTGAGAGAGCCAGAGCTGGATTTCGGATTGTGGATTATGGATTTCGGATTTTCCGCCTGTATTCAATGGTACTTCTTTTCCGTCTATTACAAGAACTGCCGAACCTGATGTACTGCGAATCTCCCACTCAATCATAACAGGATATATTGCTGATGAAATGATGATTGGAAATTTATTTTTCTTTGTCTTATCAACGGCTTCCATCATTCTACCCGATGCAAAACGAACATCAAAGATTCCGGCTGGTGGCGGAGGTGGCAGCTCATAATTCCAACCTTGCGAAGGTTCTGAACCTTCGCAAGGTTTAAAGAAAAGCTTTTGACTTCTTCCAGCAGCATCAGTAATAGTTATGAGATTGCTATTTGTTATTAGGTCTAAAGAAGACTGCTTTGCTATGTTATTAAATACATCTTGTAGAATTATTTCTCCTGCTTGACTTACTTTTATCCAATACCCTCGCCCCGGTTCGATTGTATCTGACATAACATATCCATCAGATTTATAACCAAAGAATAGCGAGCGGATGATCCCCTCTGGTTGAGTTACCACGCTGCTGATTGATATTGGAATTGAAATAGAACCGATCATATTCCAACCGGCATTGACTGAAACTGTATCTGTTTCAATTGGAGAACCAGCAAATAACAGTTCGGTCTTTTTAAGTTTATTCCAGTAACCCTTCCCGTTTTCTAATGTATCTCGTATAACATAACTTCCTTCGTATGAAAATGAATGACCGGAGACAGGTGTACAAATTACTTTTAAAGGAAGTGAAATAAGCTGCCATCCAGGTTCGAAAATCTGTTTTATTATCGTATCGAATCCTTCTGAAATTCCTGTGCCGCTTAAAAATATCGTATCGGGTGTGGCTTGGGCATTGTGGTTGAAAACAATGACTCCCGATTTTGTCCCCGAGCTTCGAGGCTCAAATGTTACATGAAATATTAAACTATCATACGGATTAATTGATGCAGTTATAGGATGAACAGTAAAGTTTGAATTGCTTGATATTACTGAATTGACAATTAGTGCGGCACCTCCCTTATTCCTTACTGTTATAGAAATGTTCCTTCTGCACGAGACTATAGTTTCTTCAAACAAAAGATTCCTCGATGAGATGGCAAAGCGTGGACGCTGAGCAGACAAGATAATACCGCGGCGGTAAAAGATACGCCTTCTGGCAGTTTCGTTTTTTCCTCCTGTGATGTTGCCGTAGGTTAGATGTATAGTTCCATTTGAGAGAGCGAGTGGAGAAGGGTAAATAATACCAGAAGTATCCTGTGTTACATGATAAGGAGTAGTCCATGACAGACCCTGGTTCGTGCTCACTGTTATAACGGCTGGGCCCGAAGCCCATGGAATATCATGATTCCAAAGAACAGCAATTATGCTGTCTTGTACTCTGGCGAAAGCACCAACCCCTGCGGGTATTATATCCAGACGCCGTTTTGGCTGCCAGGTATTACCGTTATCAAAGCTCCATGTGCCGACCTGGCTGCAGCCGACTTCAGTAAGACATCCATACTTCCCGTCACGCCAGACGCTGACTATAATACTTGGGTTGGCATCGGGATCGGTGGCGATGCATGCATCATCAGATCCTGGCCAATCGGTGTTGAGTAGCAATGAATCTGTCCATGTATTACCGAGGTCTGTGCTTCGCTTATATTGAATATTAAATTCCGGAAGACCGGGAATAAGATAACCGACCCCCTTGACTAAATGCAATAGACCATTAGCAAATGTTATGTGTGAACTGGCTCCCCAAATTAGTGAAGTAGCTCTAGTCCATGTATCACCACCATCAATAGTATAGATTGGACGACCACTACAGTTATGCATGATCACGACCGTATCCCTATGAATACCTACTGATCCAAGGACCATATCATATGGAATCTTTTTAACCGGAGACCAGCTTTCCGCCCCGTCATCGCTGTACATGGTGTAGATACAAAAGCAATGAGGATGTGCACTATCAATCTGCGGTTTAAAGAAAGCGTGTAATCTTTTCCCTGAAGAAATGAAAAAGCAATTGCCTGTAGGTGCAAGACTTTCAGGTGTGGCTATTGTCTGCAGTGGCTCAAAGCTACGTCCTCCATCCACGCTGCGTCTATATGGGAAATTGAATGAACTCCCACACCAAGTTACATAAACGGTATCCCCCTGAACAGCTACACTCGACCACCCCATATAACGGTCTGAATCCGGTGAGAGCTGAACGGGTGTCATCCACACAATGCCATCAACCGTATCTCCACCTGCTATGTGCTGAGTTGGATTACCGTTTTTTCCAATGCCACCGTAATATTCGTGGGTATGCATACCTTCATCGGTTGCTGCATCGGGGTCGTGCTGCTGAAACCACACCATCCCTCCATCGTTGCTTCTCCATACAACTTTACGTTGCAGTCCATCGGCTTCTTTCATGGTTCCTGTGAGGTAAACAACACTGGAGTTTATCGTTGAAAAATTAAGCCCCGTTGGCTCAAACTCTGACGACAAATACAAAGATGTTTGCATCCAGCTCCGTCCGGCTTGAGTTGATAGCAAGACTGAAGTCATACCTACCACAACTACTTGCTCAGGCTGGTAGCTATTCCAGGCGACAAGCTTTACATCTTCTGATAATGGCAGCGTCTGTTCCCAGCGGCTGCCTGCATCACTTGAGCAAAAGACTTTCCCCTGCTCAATTTTGTACGAAATTTGATTGCTCTCCTGCTCAGAGAACTGTGCATTACCTTGCTGGAGAGCAATCACCAACATAACGATGAACAATAAGCAACAATTAATACATGATAAGTTTTTCATGTCTTGTACTTTTATCTTATCAACAAAAGTTTCTTTGTTTCTGTGAACATTCCTGCTTGGAATCGATAGAAGTACAAACCGCTTGTTAATCCACCTGCATCCCATTCAATCGACTTGTAACCTGAAACTTGAAACTCATCGACTACTGTCGCTACTAATTGACCAAGCACATTATATATCTTTAATGTTACATGAGCATCTTCGGGCAAGGCGTACTCGAAGCGTGTTACGGGATTGAATGGGTTGGGATAGTTCTGGAAAAGTTGATAGTATTCTAAAAGCTGCCTATCATCTGCTGGTGGTGCTGATCCGGGTATCCTATTGGGTGTAACATTACTCCATGTGCGCGCGCCATCCGAAGTCTTGTATAAATTTGTTGGCGAACCGACGAAGGTAATACTTGCCGACTGCGGGTCAGTTCCAATCCGTTGCAGGTTTGAGATGTCGCGAATACCGTCATCAACCTTTATCCAACGGATGCCATTGTTTCTTGATAGGTACACCCCGTTGTTGGTAACGGCATATAGCACATTGTTCGCATCTACCTGCAAGTCGTAGATGATACGGTGACGGGGCCAAGAAATTATTTTTATCCAACGAGACTTTGTAGTGGGTGCTGCTGTTGAGCGGTAAAACATTCGATACAAATTTCCATCTTCCGTTGCTGCGAATACGTAGTTATAATGAGGAGATGTACTCTTCTTGTAAGCTGTCATCGCCAGCACATTTTTGTTAACGTTCTGATGGCTAAATTGGTCCCAGTTGAGACCGCTATCGGTTGAGAAGAAGGCACCTTTTGTACGGATGGGTGGTAATTCCGACAAAACGCTCCGTGTCGCTAACGTGCGGGGTGGAGGTGTCTTGCCTCCAGCAAATACATGCTTTGCATTTGTCTTGTGCGGGGCAATAGTAACAACATCAGTCTGGACATTCCCAAAAAAGTAGCTCACGTCCTCCCAAGTCAATCCGGCATTTAAACTACGTTTCATTGAAACGAAGGTATTAAATTTTTCCATTCCCATTAGTATAATAAGTTGGTTAGCAGGGAATGTTACAATACGGATTGCAATTGCAGTGTGTTGTGCAAAGATGTT
The DNA here is from genome assembly GCA_030019075.1 of Bacteroidota bacterium. GTDB lineage: Bacteria > Bacteroidota > Ignavibacteria > UBA10030 > SZUA-254 > JASEHD01. The sequence continues at coordinate 448 of JASEHD010000075.1, read as the reverse complement.
ACTATATTCCCAGACTGTTCCGTTGTTACTGCTATACAACACATAACCTAATGATGAGGCATCAACATAGTTGATAACAACCCATGTTGGTGTTGATTGCTTACATGCTACAGCACGAGGTGTTCCAGCTAAGGGTGTGGTTGTTGTCCAAGTAGTGGCGCCGTCAGTAGAACGGTAAATTGTTGATCCCTGTATGAAATAAACTGACGGGTTTTGATCCGTTGTGGTTCTTCCTACCGCAAGGTCCTTCACATCGGCGCTTCCAATTGAAGGGGAGCCAAGCGGCTGCCAATTCTGCGCAAAAGAAAAATCTACAACAAAAAATATAAATAGCAACAAAATAACTAGAGTTTTCATAACTCCTCCTAAGTTTAGATTAAAAAATTTATTTAGTTACTGATGTTACGCAGAACGATAACATTCTTATCCGTATCACCGTAAACGGTGA
>JASEHD010000074.1 GCA_030019075.1 Bacteroidota bacterium | reverse complement strand
CCTGTTGGTCCTGTTTCATAAACTGTGTGTACTTCTTTTGCTTCCATGCGCCTCAGTAAAGATATCAACCGACCGGTGTCCGGTGGAAGTGTTGCATGATAGATCTCTTCTCCTTCACACACAATGTGTACTGTCCAATCTTTTTTATGTACATCAATCCCAACATAGATTGATTTGCCTTTTGTAAAACTTTGTTCTATCTTTCCCATTGGAAAATCTCCTTGTCTAAGATCCCGCCGCTCTATGGCGGGGATCGTCTTTTACTGGAAAATACCAGTGTTGGGCTTCGAGCCCGTTAATTGTTAAATATAATTTAACTTACGACGAGGAGGTTTTCCACTTTTTTATTTCTTAATGAGGGAAATGGCTCAATAGCCGCTACGTCGAGCTCGCGAGCTATTTCCCTCTCTTTCAATATAGGTACTGTTAGACGCAGTGCCGTGCCGATTAAACGACGTGTGAAACTGTATTGGCAGGAATAGTGGAAGGTTCATCGAAGAGAGAAGGTTGAGGTTTTGTTTTGGTAATCCTCACACCGCTTATCAAGAATTCATTCCACTTATTCCTATTTATTAATTGCGAAACATTCTCTGGTAATTGAGTCGAAAGCTGGGATATTTTCTCAAATCCGATGAACTCCGCAACTTTGAAAAGGTCGACACGCATCAGAATGTCTTTGGTATATGGTCGTTTGGCATCTAAGAACGCCAAAGATCGAAGCAATTTTTGAACAGGTTCACTGTTGAGAAGAAGTAATACAAATGCAGCCTGCGTTTGGTCATCAAAGCCAAGGAAGTAACAAGTATCATCCAGCATTACAGGTTTTCCGTTGGCTGGTTGGATGAGAGAGAACTTCGGTTTCTTATACAAACCCGAAATAGCAACCTTGTAAGGTTTGAAGGAATAATCTCCAATGCCAAATATAGCGAAGGGAGACCTACCACTATAGATGCTTGACTTCCTTTCCGAAAAAAAGTGCAAGTTGTCTAAGAGATATTGGTTCAAGTGCGGGAATCTCTCAGCGATATAGCTGGTGTCGTCTCCGACTTTCTTTTGCGTTATAATGACAAACTTCCGATGTGTAAGTATCAGTCCGTTCTGAATGTCAGAACTCTTAACCAGCGGAAAAATCAGATCGTCCTCAATGTCGATAAATTTGTTGAAGCCATTCTTGTACTTACCTTCGATCAAGTCTAACTCTAAAATTTTGGAGCAATCGTGTTTGACACCTTGCCTCCAGACAAAGGGACTCGAACCATCAAAAGATTGCACTTCTTGGTATAAGCTGACATCCGAGACAAATTTCTCATTCGCCCATCCAAACTCGCTCTCGATGACTTGAGGTGATTCAAGTGATGCAACCTTGCAGGTAAGCTTGTTTTCCTTTTGAGCAAAGTCGCACCGAAAGAGGGAAGCTTCGACTGAAGCGTTGAAATATAACTTTGCATCAAATTTTAGAGAGAATAGATTGGAGATTGAATAGTTTGTTTTTGGCAAGTCTTGTAGAACATTCTTGATAACGGAATTCTTTGCCAACATTGCAAGGGAGCCATTGCGATTGGCAAAGGCGTTGAGCATTGACAAGATGATGTACTCACCGATATCGAAATTGCCCTTGCCTGTTATCGCATCCAAGCCGTTGAATGATTTGAAATTGCTCTTTGTTGGAACGTTGGTTGAGTTTAGGGAGCTAAGTTCCGAATTAGTGACCCACGGTGGGTTGCCTAACACAAGTAACCTGTCGTCGATGAAGTTCTCTACAAGTTTTGAAAAGGCGAATTTGAAAACATCGTCGCAGTATAGATAAATTGATGGATGACTAAGAGCAGGTTCTTTAATAAACAGTTCAAGAATGGCAAACTTGGTGTGCCAGCAATAGGGTTCATAGATTTCCACTGCGTGTACTTGCTTCAAGGTCGGAAATGAACGCAACGCAGAGACGATGAAGGCTCCTTTGCCAAACGTTGGTTCCACAAGTGCTGTTGGCGATACTTCTTGAGAATGAAGAAACCAGCAAACAATATCACTTAGCATTGATGGAGTTTGGTAGTCGCCGTACTCACGGCGAGCGATTGTTTCTGTAACCATTTGTTTGGGCTTGAGAAAATCTAAGAAAAGAAGAAAGTCCTGTTGCGTAGGGAAAAAAGAATGGATACCTGAGAGTAGCTGCATTTCGGCATTTGCTCGCTCAAGCTCCCTGAGTCGATGAAAACGAGATCTCAAGAACTCAACAGTTGCAGGCTCAATATGTTTCAGTGCTTGCTTCATAGTTTATTGATAATGCGGACAATGCCACCGACATTCTCGGAAAGCTTCACAATTCGACCGTATTGTAGCCGCCATTGAAGCGCATTGGATATTGTAAGGTATCCTTGCTCAGGTTTGTCCTTGAGAACCTCTTCTGCCAACTGCGTCATTGTCATATCGTCTGCGGGAAGATTCCGATCAGTGAAATATGCAATGATATCATCCGTGTTGGCGTTATTCTCGATCATTTGTCGGATTGTTTTGGTCATCTGATAGTCTGCGGTTCGGTGTTTTTCGATAAACGAACAGCTAACGAAATTCAAACGGGCAACTTTCTTCTTCGGATCATCTGTCTTCTCGTAAACAAAGAGAAGTAAATTATAGCCGAGACCATAAATCTTTTGTCTGGGACTTCTGAACGGGCACGACGACTGAGGCTGTTCAATTGAAGTAACTTTTATATCAGTGTTTATGTCATCAGATGGCATATCGATGCCGTTTGCCGATGACCCAATTGTGGCGTTGTAAGTTGCCTGCAAGTGCTCAGTGAACTTATGCTCGATAAAGGTTCCGACCGCCTTGCCATCTGTGACCCCGAAAAGCTCTTTGTTGTCAAACTGCGATTCTCGTTCGCAAAACGCTTTTGCTTCAACAATCAAATCTTGAACTGTTAGTGTCTTCTTCATCAAGAACTCCGATTGAATGATAATTTCACCCTAAATATACAAATACATCTCGACTATTGCATTTTCTGAGGCACGGCATTTCGGCTAACTAGTGTATTAACGAACTTCGTATATATACCTATTCTTGGTATAATACCAACCCGATAAAGCCGTTCTGGCGGGGACGAACTTCGTTTATTTGTTTTATAGATTCTTTTTCTCATAAAGTTACAAATTATCAAGCGGATTCTGAATCTTTTAAAGCCTTGGTCGACTTACATGTGTGTTAATCTTGGTTGAATTCAAGCTTCCATCGCAAACATGCAAATCTCACTTCATCGGTTTTATCTCACCTGTCTCATCAATCCTAACAGGATGCCCTTCTATAGCTTTGGGAATTTTATTCTCCAGATCAGTGTTGAGTATATCAACCATAACACCAATACACGGAGTTCCATCATCAAGCTCACCGACATACACACCAACAACGCCGGGTAGCTTCATCAGTTCTTCTGTGTGAGCATCCTTTACTACGTTGATATCACGGGTCGGCATTGTATCTTTTACTCCTTTATCATTTATTTTTGTATTGCACCCAATTCCGATTATGGATGCTAAGACAAAACAAACAATTATCAAATCAATAAATATTTTTATTTTCCGTTGGCTCATATCGTGCTTCGTAAAAAAGACGTGCGGTTTCGAGTACACCTTTAAAGCATAATATTCAATCAAAGACTATATCACCACTTTTCGACAGTTATTGATTCGATTTCTTCAAAGTGTTCATCTCGTAAAACCACAGTGAATTGATATTGCGATCCTAATGCAGCAATCCAGATGTCGTTTTCTGGTATAGGTCGACCCTTTATACGAAGACCGTTTTTGATGCGACCATAATGAGACGCCGTCTTCATATCACAAACCAAAATGGAGTTTGCCTGTGCAAATTCATTGATTTTTGAAATATTTTCCTTGATATTCATGGATTTGTAAGCGCCGTAGTACAATTCACCCAAAACTATGCTCGGGATGAATACATATTCAGTTGTACCGAGCCGTTGTTGTACTGCTAGATCGTTTGCGAATATGGCTATTACAATATTGGTATCAAGAAGAAACTTACCATTCATTTGTATTTACCTTTTCACATCCTTCTTCGATTGTCTGTTTCATCAACTCTAAATCACCTGGTGCAATCTTACCTACGAAGGACAACAAAGTTTTACCGGAAACACCAGTTTGTCTTGAGTGAATAAGAGACCGAATGAACTCTAACACTTCTTGGTGTTGCTCATTTGACATTTGTTGTAATTTTTGGTTATCTCTTCGGTAATAATATTGATGTTCAATGTTCAACTCCTTTATCAATTGTACAATGTTGTAATATACTGTATCTTCAAGCCAAATGCCAACAGAGCCACGGCATGTAGAGAACCCGACCGACCGCCTGTGGTTTTAGGCGGGCTACAAATAAATCGACTTACTGTGAACAAAGGTATTGAGTGAGTTTCTAATTGAGTTTATACTAGCGTCGTAATTTTGCTCCTATATTGAAAATCACGTTTAATTACTGTTAATTTACTCGAGTTGATCGTATGCAATCAGAAATCGTTGACTCATATCATATAATAAAACACCCACTCCTCTGTAAAAAGAAGAGCGGGTGTTAAAAAAAATACCAGAAAACATCTCCCTTATTAATTTTATTACAATCCAACCATCGTAGCGCCAAGGAAACTCAACACTTGCCCAATTGGATTCGCTACGGCAATGGTATTACTTCCTGCGAATAATAAGCCAACAGCTTTCGGATTCGTTGTTACATCTTGAACCATCAATGATCCCGAATCACCGCCTTTAAGGAATTTACTCGCTCTGTTCTTAACCAATATTTGACCTGTGAAAGTCTTTGTGAAAGCGGCACCACCTGCACATTCATTTTCGTACGAAACACTGATGGTTGCATTCAAGCCAGAAACAGTACTTCGCGTCAAACCGGTTGTCCGACCGCTTTTCTTTACAGCTTGATTCAAAGAAGCTACAATTGTTGTGGCGGAAATTGTTCCAACTTCAAGTATCGCTCCATCGGTTCGCACCATTCCTGAGATAACTTGTGCAATCGCTGCATCAACGTTAGAATTGGGTAAACTCTTTATACCTGAGAGTGTCGCAACATTCTGGGCAAGACTCACATTGCAGCTAACATCGATTAGTCCAGGCTGGATAACGGGATCACCCGCAGCAGCCACACGACTGTTACCGCCAGATACAATATCAGCTTCAAGCACATGGTAATTACTGAGGATGTACTGTGTTCCACCTTTTAGAACAAGTGAACCGAGAGTTCCACCACAGCAATACCCGTTTGCTAAATCGTATCTCCATCCGCCTGAAGTTCCTAATTGAATAGGTGGAGTTTGTTTTGCTGTATGACTTACCTGCATCGCTTTAAATTCGCCAGTTACTTCAACAACTACTGGAACACCATCGATTTGTTTTGGAATGGAAGAGATCGTCTTCACTCCTTTTGGTGATGTTTCACCTTCTTTTAAAAACACATGAATAGCTAATTGACCATCGTTGGTCAGTCCGGTTGCGGTTCCAACGATATTTTTATCTGTCATGAGATTAGCAGTATTTTTATTTTGGACTGCCATTACATCTTTAACAGCCGGATCATCAACGCTCAATTTTACCAACGAAGAAATTTGAGTAGATGTTTCCGGACTTGCGATTTCTTTATCACTCTGGCATCCACTCCAAAAGAGAATGGAAAGCGATACAAAAATCGCAAGAATGGTAATAGTACCAAACGATTTAAGAAAAGAATTTTTCATGTTCCCTCATTTTTTGGTGATTGATTTTGTTAATTAAATATGGAATTGAATTATGGGATAAATATCGAATTTCAAATTCTTATTTTGGGTGAACATATTTTTCACAAATATACGATATTCTGAACGATTTGTCAAGGGATTTTTGTCAATTTTCTCATTTTTCTCAATTATTTTACCACGCTTCCTTCAGAGATGTCTCGCTCGGTTCTAAGAATTGTAAGATGTCCTTCGCTATCGGATGCAGCTAAGAGCATTCCATTCGACTCTTGCCCCATAAGCTTAGCAGGAGCAAGATTTGCAACCACAACGATCTTCTTCCCGATAAGTTGTTCTGGTGTATAGTGTTGGGCGATTCCGGCAACAATCTGTCTCCCTTCAGAACCGATTGAAATTTGCAGTTTAATAAGTTTTTCCGATTTAGGAACCTTTTCTGCTGCGAGGACTTTCGCTACTCGTAGGTCGATTTTCTGAAAGTCTTCGAACGTAATCGTAGGTTTCACTGACGGCACCTCGCACAATTGCTTATTTGATTTTGGAGCAGATGGAAGTTTATCAATATATCTTTGAATTACTGTATCTTCAATTTTAGAAAACAATATGGTTGGGGTGCCAAGTTTATGTCCGGATTTTAATAAAACCGTTTCAGCGTTCAACCAGCCGACTTCGGATGGTATCCCTGGAAGATTCAATATTTTCCAAAGAGTTGCTGCAGCGAAAGGCATCACTGGTTCGATCAAGATAGCCAACGAGCGAGCAACCTGCAAACAAAGATTGATTGTCGTTGCACAGCGTTCAGGATTTGCCTTCAATGTTTTCCACGGCTCGCTGTCATTAAAATATTTGTTAGCATAACGTGCTAAATTCATTATCTCAAGTGTGCCATCACGGAATCGATAACGCTCAAAATAATCACCGGCAGTTTTCGGCACGAGTTTGAGCTGATTTAATAAAGCTCCGTCGATTTCATTTAAATGACCGAGAGCGGGAACAACACCATCAAAGTTTTTATGCGCAAATGTGAGTGTGCGATTCACAAAATTACCAAGAATATCCGCAAGCTCGTTGTTATTCCGCGCTTGAAAATCTTTCCAATAAAAATCGGCATCGCGAGCTTCAGGAAGATTCATAGTCAGCGTGTAGCGAAGTGAATCAGGAGTGAATTCTTCTAAAAACTCATCTACATCAATGCTCCATCCGCGGCTCTTCGAAAATTTCTGTCCCTCAAAATTTAGGAATTCATTTGCCGGAACGTTTTCAGGTAAAACATATTTCTCATTACTGTTTTCATTCCACGCCATAAGCATCGCGGGAAACACAATACAATGGAAAACCACATTATCCTTCCCTATGAACGCAACGTATTTTGTCGATGGATCGAGCCAGTAATTTCTCCATGCATCGGATTTGTTATTATTCACAGCCCATTCTTTTGAAGAAGAGATATATCCTAATACCGCATCGAACCAAACATACAAAACTTTATTCTCGAAACCTGCGAGCGGAACCTTCACACCCCACTGGAGGTCGCGCGTAACAGCTCTATCCTGCAATCCTTCTTTGAACCAGCTTCGGCAATATTGAAGCACATTCTCTTTCCATCCATCACGCTTATCTGCTTCGGCAATATACTCCATCAATTTTTTCTGATATTCACCAAGTGGGAAGTATAGATGTGTAGTTTCCCGAACCGTTGGTGTTTCTCCTGTAATTTTACTTCTTGGATTTTTTAACTCAGCCGGATTGAGAAACGTTCCGCACTTTTCACATTGATCACCGCGTGCTTCAGGATTACTGCAGATAGGGCATGTACCTTCAACATATCTATCAGGTAAAAACATATTTGCTTTCTCATCGTAGAGTTGTTTCTCTTTTTTTTCTTTAAGAATGCCGGCATTGTAGAGTTTAAAAAATAATTCACTTGCCGTTTCATGATGGAGCGGCAGAGACGTCCGTGAATAGTTATCAAAGCTCATCCCGAATTTTTCAAATACCTTTTTATTCAACGAATGATAACGATCTACAACAGCTTGTGGAGATGTTTTTTCCTGATCCGCTGTTATGGTAATAGGCACACCGTGTTCATCCGAGCCGCAGATAAAAATCACATCCCGCTTCATCGACCGCTGATAGCGAACATAAATATCTGCGGGTAAGTACGCACCAGCAAGATGTCCTAAATGAATTTTCCCGTTGGCATATGGCAGCGCAGCCGTTACAAGTATGCGTTTAAATTCTTTCTTCACTACAATCCTTTCTGTGATGATCCACCGAGCAATTTGATTGTTTTAATCATTACCTGAGGGAGAATCGATACAGCGTTTTAATTTAAATGTTAGGTCTAACAAGATAAGGGGAATATAAACATTTTTATTGAGAAGTGAAACGGCTCTCTCGATTGATTCATGAGAAAATGAATAATTCCATCGTGGATATTTCACCACAAACTTACTCAAAGATTCATCCCCAACTCCCTTAATCGTGCCTCCACTGAGCTTCATTGCATCGTTTAACCATTGACCCAATAATACAAGCATTTCCTCGATCTCGTACTTTTTATATGTTTTCATAATCTCTTCAATCTTCCCGACTAACTCTGACCTCGTCTTAAACAACATCACCCGAAAAAGCTCGACAACAAATTGTTGGCGGCCAAGCAGATCATTATCGATGCACTGCAAAGCACGTGAATAATTACTTTTCGCTGTGCGTGAAATCGCCTTTGCCCTATCATGTTCAAGCCCTCGTTCTCCTTGAAGCGCTTTTTGTATTGTTTCCTCACTCAATGGATCAAATCGAATATGCTGGCATCGGGAAATAATGGTCTGTAAAAGCAAGTCGGGATATGCAGTCAATAAAATCAAGAGCGTATCTTCATGCGGTTCTTCAAGAGTTTTTAGCAATGCGTTAGAAGCTTCCTCATTCATTTTTTCTGCATCAACGATTATAAAAACTTTTTTCCCTGCCCCAAAAAGACTCAGTGCAGCTTCCCTCCTGATCTCACGAATACTATTTATCTTAATTGTATTTGCCTTAGGAATGGAAATAATATGGTATGGATTCTGACTTTTTAACTTGGTTTGTTCATGAATCAACGAAATCACATCATCATCTAATTTAGCAGTGGGAGGATCATTCGATTTTTCATTTTTACCTACCGGTAATGGAAAAACAATTTTCAAATTTGGATGCTGCAACGATTTGATCTTTTGACAATTAGAACAATGATCACATGCCTGAGAATCCATCTGCCCGCAATTGAGAACCTTAGCTAACTCGAGTGCCATCGCATATTTTCCTGAACCTTCCGCACCTGAGAAGAGATAAGCATGCGCTATCCGCTTGCGATTAATAGAAGAAATGAGAATCTCTTTTACACGATTCTGATCAAGCACTTTCGTCCAGCTCATTGGTAATCCTTAAAATGCATGTCCGATGCCAAAGTGTAAAACACCGTCACTCAGAGTTTCGGCAAAAAATCTTTTCTGAAAAACAGTTCTTTTTCCCTCTCTCTGTAACGGATCATGGAGCCGCATTCCGTAATCAAGTCGGAATGGTCCAAAGAAAGTAACGTACCTGAGTCCAAATCCAGCCCCCACAGCAATATCCTTTGGTGCAAACTTTGTGATATCGCTCCAAATATTTCCGAAGTCAAGAAAATAAACTCCTAAAATATTTTCGAGATTGATAAAACCAAATTTTCCCCAACCCTGGAAATGACTTACACGCATTTCAACATTACCTTCGAACACAAAATTGCCGCCAAATTGAATCAGCTCGGAAGGCATCGCGCCAAGTTCCCTCGCATTCCACCCGCGTACGCTGCCACTGCCACCGGCGAAGAATCTCCGATTCAGGGGAATACTAACTTGACTATATTTACTTTCACCATACTTATTTTGATACCCCGACTTCAGTTTCCATGCGAGGATATTAAATCTTCGCCATGTCAAATCGCGGTACCAACGACCAAGGAGTGTAAACTTATAGTACTGCGTAAACGGGAGTCCCGACCGAATGCTTGGCAGGTACTTTGGAAGAATACCTGACTCCTCGATTGATATACTATTGAAAAAACCTTCGGTCGGGGAGAAGACGTCATTTGTTTTATCACGCTGTAAAGTCAAAGTTAAGATAGAATTAAATTGAGGTTGATCTTCTTGTCGGAGTACTTTTAATACCGATTCTAATTCTACTGTGTCTTGTAATATATCCGGACGTACCCGCTCAAGTGTCCAATCTAAGTATCCATACGTGTATGTAGCAAATTGATTACTGAAGCCGATTCTATTTCTCAGTATGGACAAAATGTAGAGTTCTTGTTTCTCAGCACTCACACTCGACGTCCACGACGCACTTAAAGATCTTGTAAAGAAGTAGGGTTGTAATACTTGAAATTGAAGCTCGATTGCACCTTTAACCGATAGATCGCGCAGCCCTTTTACACCAAAGACATCATCAAAATTCCACCGTTGGATATCTTGTGTTCGAATTCGCAAATTAGCGCTGAATGTTCTTGCATCACCGAAAAAATTCCGATTAGTATAGCCAAGACCAAGACCGAGATTGAAATAACCACCTTCATCTGATACAATAAACTCGGGTGAAATTTCATTCTTCGCACGAGGCCTAATGAATATCTCGACCGGAAGTATGCTGCTTGACGATGAATTGATAACACTTGGGTGATCTATGCGTGCCGACTCAAAAATGGCAAGCCGATTGAGATTGCGCTCGCTCGAGTTAATTTTTTCACGATTGTACATTTCGCCCGACTTGAAATCAAGATGTCTGATAACAAGCTTGTCAACAAGATCTTTCCGAGGCGGGTCTATCTTAATGGTTGCATCACCGAATGTGCAGTAGGTTCCAATGATAAATACAAATTTTAAAAAGAAATTATGTGTCGACATAAATTCGTATGCACCCGAATTTTCCGAATCATATCGTGCAGCGGGATAGCCATTGTTGGATAGGAAATCTAAAACGCGCCCAATCTCAGCAGAAGCTTTTTCACTAAAATATGGTGTTCCCTTTTTAATTATCGGCTCTTTGAATAGTTGTGATTGAACACCCTGTGGTAATTTTTCTAATCCCTCATACACTATGCTATCAATATAGGATTGTCGATTTTCTTCAATGTTAAACAGAATGTTTACCCCCTTACGACCTTGATCAATAAACGTATCATACGAAATGACTGAATGATAATAGCCACTACGTTTATAAAATACCTGGAGTTGTTTTATGTCTTCAACGAGAATGTCTGAATTATAATATTCTGGTTTTGAACCGAGTTTTTCACTGACAATTCGATAAATAAATTGGGAATATTTCGATGAAGTCTCTTTCGAACGAATTACGGTTTTAAGGACGTCAGTTTTAATAACATTATTTCCTTTGAATTCAATATTTTTTATTTCGATACTATCTTGCCCTTCAAGGTAAGAATTCGTTTGAGCAGAAAGAATAATAGGTACAAATAACAGTAACGTAAAAACGGCGAATATTTTTCTTATGCTATGAAACATTAGTAATAAAAATTGGAGGAAAAGCTATAATCAAAATAAAAAACCCATCCACCTTCGTTGCTGGATGGGTCATGCATAAATGTTTATACCCTGTGGTCAGCAATGAGAAGAATTAATATTCATTTTCATCCGCAAAAAAGAAATCACTTTCCGATGGATAATCGGGCCAGATTTCTTCCATACTTTCATAGGGTTCGTCTGAATCTTCCAACTCATGTAAATTCTCAATGACATCATTAGGTGCTCCAGTCCGAAATGCATAATCAATTAATTCTTCCTTGGTAGCGGGCCACGGGGCGTCATCAAGATACGAAGCAAGTTCCATGGTCCAAATCATACTCTAATCTCCTCATTTTCTCCGGTAAATATTGATAAATGATGATTATCTTGAAGCAATTTGTTTTCTCGAACTAATTATATCTAAATTATCAAAAAAGAAATCCATAGGATTTAAGTAAACACCATTACGCCGAACTTCATAATGTAAATGAGGTCCGCTGACTAAACCCGATCTGCCGCTTTTTGCAATCACATCGCCCCGCTTAACACGCTGTCCGTTGCGTACAAGAATTTTTGACAGATGTGCATAGACAGTCTGATAACCGTATCCATGATTGATAACAACGACAATACCAAATCCGCTTCCACTATGCCCTGCTAACTGGACAGTACCATCTCCTGTTGCGATAACTGGTGTTCCAACATCGTTCACTATGTCGATACCTTCGTGTTTTTTTGAAACCCCCAATACAGGATGCATCCTCATTCCAAATTCTCGTCTGGAGTAAAACCCAGTCATTGGTTTTATCGTCGGAAGCGCTGCAAAATATCCCTTATTCATTTCATGTTTTTCTACAATCTGCTTGTAGCTTTGTTCTTGAACTTTCATTTCACTTGATAATTTCTGGAGTATCTTTTGAGTCGATTGCAGAACAAGAGAGGAATTATCTGAATCCAGTGTAAATTCGGTTTCACCTATTGCACCGCCGGTACCAGCCGATCTTGTTTCAGCGTCCAATGTCGGAAGATCGACCAATAAGCGTAGTTGATTCCCTTGATCAGTCAGCTTGCTTAACGTATTTTCTAATTCATGTGTTCGGTCAGCGAATGCAGTCAACTGATCTTGCAGCATTCGATTTTGTTGAACTATGGCTTTTATGCGAGTGTTACCTAAACCGAAAAAATTATTAAAAGTGTAGTTTGCAATTAATAACAACGTCAAACCCAGAAGAATTGAACCGATAATTGTTCCGAAAATCTTGGTCCGAAACCATTTTATCTCTTGGATTTGCAAATTTTCGTCCGAATAATAGAATTTAATATGTCTTTTTTTCATTAACATGATGGCTCAAAGGTAAAAAATATTTAGGTGTTTGTCAAGCTTTTTTTAAAAAAATGTGATTTTTTACTCAAAATCATGCTCAAAATAGTCAATTGCACGCTCCCCAATTTGCTTATTTTTCTCGGAAATCACTGTTTCAAGCCTTTTTGCAAACTCTTTAGCCGCATCGTAACCATAGTGCTTTAAAAGGTAGTTTAATGCAATGACTTCACAAATAACGGTAACATTCTTTCCGGGGAATATCGGAAGTTTGACGCGTGGGACTTGAACATCTAACAATGAGATTGCTTCATAGTCTAATCCAGTTCGAGTATAATCAGACGTTGGTTCCCAATCCATTAATTCGATAACAACCTCAACACGTTTTTGAAAACGAATTGCACGTATACCAAACATACTTCGAACATCAATTAATCCAAGCCCTCGGATTTCCATAAAATGTTTGACGAGATCGGTACCCGCACCCATCAGTATCCCCTCTCCTTTCCGTGTTAACATAACTACGTCATCTGCAACCAGTCGCTGCCCGCGTTCTACCAGGTCAAGTGCAATTTCACTTTTGCCTATACCAGAACGACCAATCAGCAAGAGACCGATACCATATACATCAACAAAAGAACCGTGCACCACAGTTTGAGGTGAAAACTGGTCATCAAGAAAATCGCTAAGAAAGTACACGAGTTTCGTTGTTTCCAGTGGAGTTTGAAATACAGCTATCCCATTTTCCTTCGCTACATTTAAAAACAAATCGTCAACTCGATTATTATTTGTTATTACAACGCATGGGACTTCGAACTTGAAGATGTTCTTCAGCGATAATTCTCGTTGAGGTTCGGTTAGCTGATCAAGGTATCGCATTTCCGTATTTCCACAAACCTGAACACGATCAAAACGAAAAAGCTGGACGTAACCTGCCAATGCTAATCCGGGACGATGAATATTTTTATCGCGTATCTGTGTGGTAAAACCAATATCACCCGTCAAAGTTTGAAATTTTAATCGCTCCTTGTTGCTCTCGAACAAAAAACCAACTGATATAAACTCTTTTTTGGTTTCCTTAGCCGGTTTTAACGTCATTCTTCATTTCCTTCAATGACTATTTCTTCCTTAACTCGTCTTAATGTTTTTTTGTTTTTCTTTCGAAGCTTCGACTTATATTTCCCGAGCTGCCTCTCAAGTTTTTCAACGGCTAATTCAATCGATTTATGGTAATCATCAGATTTCTCTTTTGCTATTAAGGTTGTTCCCTGAACATGTAGGGTAACTTCCGCGATTTTTTGGCTGTTCGTGCTCTTCTCGTAACTTAAAATAATATCACATCGGACTATGCCATCATAGAGCTTGTCGAGTAATTTTATTGACTCGATGGCATGTTCTTTAATTGTATCATGTGCTTTAAACTTCCTTGCAGTAAAATGGATATCCATAAGTATCTCCTTTCGTTAATGACTATGCCTTTGGATGAGCTTGTTTATATATACGCTTTAGCTTATCGACAGTTACATGCGTATAAAGTTGAGTTGTTGATAAATTTTCATGGCCGAGTAATTCTTTTACTGCCCGTAGATCCGCCCCACGATTCAGTAAATGTGTGGCGAATGTGTGGCGAAGAATGTGAGGACTTTTCTTTTCAATTTCGGAAACTCTTTCGATATTTTTCTTAACGATCAAATAAACACCTTTTGGATATAAACGCTTTCCTCGAGTTGAGAGAAATATTGCGTTTTTATCTCCTGAATGTGTATTCGGAGATAATAATTCCCCGCGAACAGCTAAATACCTCTTCAAAGCTCCTATTGCCATCTTACCGATGGGGATAATTCTCTGCTTACTGCCTTTTCCCATTACTTTGACGGTATTGTTCCAAAAATCAATATCCCCAATATTGAGTGAAATAAGCTCGTTCAATCTTATCCCCGTACTATAAAACAATTCCAATATTGCCCGATCACGCAGCCCCCCAACGGTTGAATCAACAGGAATATGCATAATCTCCGCTGTTGATTGCTCATCAAGAAATACAGGCAGCATTTTAGAAAGCTTGGGTGTAACCATATTTAAAGCAACATTAACCTTAACAACCCGATGTTTAACCAAATATTTAAAAAAAGAACGTAATGACGCCAGGTTACGGGCTACTGTTCGTTTGCTTTTACCTTTTTCAAGAAGATCGCCCAAGAATAATCTAAGAGTCAGATGATCAATTTCTGTTACTGAATATGCTGACCGGGAAAAATGCTTGCTTAGAAAATCATTAAAGCTTATAAGATCATCCTCATACGAAGAGATCGTATGAGGAGAATAGTTTTTCTCAGTTCGGATATATTTTAGATATTTTTGTATGTATTCAATCATATAGTGAACATTTAAATAACAGCCGCGACTTCAACTTTCTTGACTTCACTTTTGCACGAAGGACATTTCAGATACTCCCCCCGTTTTTCTGAATATTTCATGAGCATATACGATGAACCACAAGTGTCGCATGGTTGATCGGACGGTTTGTCCCAAGATGCGAAATCACAGTCAGGATACCGCGAGCAGCCATAGAAAATCCGATTACGTTTTGTTTTCCGTTCGATGACATCACCCACCTTGCAATTCGGACAATTGATTCCCGTAGAGATTGGTTTTGTATTGCTGCACTTTGGATAGTTTGAACAACCAAGGAATGTACCGAAGCGACTTGAGCGCACCAACATATTTCCGCCGCATAATTCACATTTTCCCCCTGTTATATTTTGAATTTTTGCTTCATCCTCGGGTAATGGTTTCGTGTTTTTACATGAAGGGTAACCGCTGCATGCCATGAATCTTCCATTTCGCCCCCATTTGACGATCATTGCTTTTCCACATAGATCGCATAAATCATCAGTGATTTTTTGGAGCGATTTTTTTATGGAAGAAACATTTTTTGAAGCTTTCTCCAGCGATTCGCTAAATGGAAGATAAAAATCATCTAATACCTTTTTATATTCATATTTGCCAGATGCAATTGTATCGAGTTCTTCTTCCATTTTAGCAGTGAATTTAACATTGAAAATGTGTGGAAAATTCGTTGTAAGTAGTTTGTTTACTTCCATTCCAAGTTGAAGAGCGTAAAGTTTCCTATCCTTTTGTTCTACATATTTCCGATCAATAATTGTACTTACAATCATTGCATAAGTGCTTGGTCGCCCAATACCAAGTGTTTCAAGTGTCTTTACCAAGCTGCTCTCGGTAAAACGTGTAGGTGGTGATGTTTCGTGTCTGTGCGGTACGATGCTCTGCAGAGCAGTGGATTGTCCCTTTGAAAGTGTAAGAGGAAGTTTTTCGTCTTTAA
>JASEHD010000073.1 GCA_030019075.1 Bacteroidota bacterium | reverse complement strand
ATCGTATTGTTATGATAACAATTAAGACGCGTCGGAAAAATGAAGATAAAGAATAAATATTATTGGATTATCCTTGGGTGGATACTATTCTTAGTGTCCATCCATGGATGTCTGAAGGAACGAAGGGAAACTCCGACTAAGGGAAATATTACTATTGCCGTTAGTGAATCAGTATTTCCGATGATGGAACAGGAAGAGCAGAAATTTGAGCAAATTTATCGTGATGCTAAACTCGAGCTGCTTCCGATGACCACTCGCGAAGCAATTACCCGGCTCTTTAACGATACAATTAAACTCATCGTTGCTTCTCGCCCTTTAAACGCTGAAGAGCAAGCAGCAGCAAAACAATTTAATATTGAGATCAAAGAATACAAAATTGCTATTGATGGTGTTGGTTTTCTTGTGAATGTGCAAAACCCAGTTAAGGAATTACGCACAACGCAACTTGACAGTATCTATCGAGGTACCATAAAGAATTGGAGTCAGGTTGGTGGAAGAAAAACACCAATCGATATTTATTTACCCAATCCAAATTCAGCGAATTATGAAATCGTTGGGTTAAAAGTGTTAAAAGGTGAAAAATATACTGTACCATCCAATGTTACCAAGTCATCGGAAGAAATGTTGCAGTATGTTTCCGAACAGCCAAATGCAATCGGGATGGTTGGTTTAAATTGGCTAAACCAAAAGAAAGAAAATATAACCGTTTTAAAATTGTCCGATCCGGATGCTCCTGATTCATTGGGAATTCGAGGTCAATATTTTGCACCTTTTCAGGCACACGTTTACAGGGGATACTATCCAATAACTCGTAATGTGTATATCTATTCCCGGGTAGACATGTACAGTGTAGGGGCAGGTTTTATTGCATTTGTAACAAGTGCACCGGGACAACAGGTTGTTTTAAATAATGGACTTGTGCCAGCTACAATGCCAATTCGTCTTGTTGAACTATCAAATAAAGGAATACAATAGTGAAAAAACAATTGTTTATATCCTGGCTTGTTGCCGTGTTAATTGCAGTTTATACTCTTCAAGTGTTTGGTGAAGATCACATCGGTATAGGAAAAACTGCTCTTGAAAAAGGCGATCTTGGCGCCGCAATCAAATCATTTAAAGAAGCGATCAAGAAGGATAAAAAAAATTCTCAAGGATACTTTTGGTTGGGGGCATCTTATTTAAAAGCTGACTCGTTGGATCAAGCTGAGAGAACATTAATTCAAGCTCGTGAGTTAGATCCGCAGGACCCAAAAATTTATGAGCTTCTCGGAGATATCTATTGTAAACAAAATATTCTGGTTGCTGCTATTGATCAATATCGAAAAGTTATTGAGCTCGAGAAAAAAAATACAACAGTATTATTAAAGATAGCAGAGCTAAGTAGAAAATCCCGACAATACAATGAGGCAGTTGAAGCGTATATCAATGTTTTGTTGATTGACTCGACGAACTTTACAGCACTCAGCGAACTTGCTACCATTTATCTACGAGCTAAACAATATCAAAACGCTCTACCACTTTACCGCGATTTGGTTTTGTTACAGCCCGATAGTCTTTCCTATCAAATCGATTATGTGAAGATTCTTAATGAGACAAAATATTACAAAGACCTCATCCCTTATGCTGAAAATATCATTCAAAAAGACTCGACACAGGTAGATATATTCGATATACTGCGAAACGCTTATGTAGAAACAAAAGATTATGCTAACGCTGAAAAATTATTTTCAATGTCCAATATCGATTCGTTAAGTAATGATGAATTGATAAAGCGTGGGAAAGCATTGAAGGCACTTGAAAAATATGACGATGCGATTTCTTCATATGAACTTGCATATCGGAGAGACTCGACGTTATCTGAAATCTATTATGATCTTGCAACAATTTATAATAAAAAAGAACGATATGCGGATGCCGTTTATATGTTCAACAAGAAGATTGAATCTGATACATCCGCCGGTTACAGGTGGGCATCATATTTCCAGGCTGCCCAATCACTTTCCAACATGAAGGATTATAAAAAGGCGAAGGAGTATATCTTAAAGAGTTTTGATTATAAACCCGATTATATAAATGCCTGGGAAATGCTCGCTCAGTATAACGGAATGCTTGAATTGACAAACGAACAAAGTGCTGCATATCGTAAAGTTATTGAGCTTATTGTAAAAGCCGATACAAATGGAAATGGAGGAGCAACAGGTAAATATAAAAATAGCTTGAATGCTGCGTATCTATCATTAGGTTCACAACTAATGCATGAGAAAAAATATCCTGAAGCGATCGAATATTTTAAGAAAGCACTTCAAATCACTCCTAAAGATTGCGCACTTTTGTTAGCGGTCGGATCGCTATATCAACGAACTAAAAATGAGGATGAATCGCGTAAATATTATTGTAAAGTTATACAGATTTGTCCGAAATCAGAACATGCTAAGTCTGCTACGTCCGCACTAAAAAGTTTAGGTTTTGATTGCGAATAAAAAAATTCGACTTTTTTATCTTTTTTTATTAAATTTAATACGCCTCACGGATGGGTATCCTCAAGAAAGGTATCTTAGGCACTCTTATCCAAGGAGCCACATTTCTAATGTGTTATCAACTATTCGGTATAATAATTAAATTTTAAACAAAATTTTTTAATTTTTAGGAGATAATTATACAATGCAGCAATTAACTTTATATGCTCCAGTTGTTGGAGTAATTGGTATGTTCGTTGCGTTAATCATCTATTTGATGATTAAGCGACAACCAGATGGAAATGATCTGATGCGCAATATCGCATCTCAGATTCACATAGGCGCCATGGCATTTTTAAAACGGGAATACACTGTTCTTGTGTTTTTTATTATCATCGTTGCAGCACTTTTAGGTTCATTTATTGGTGTTACAACTGCAATCGCATTTGTTAGCGGTGCTATCTGTTCGATACTTGCCGGATATTTTGGTATGCAAGCAGCAACAAGGGCAAACATTCGGACGGCGGAAGCAGCACGTACTAAAGGGCAGGGAAAAGCGTTGCTTACTGCTTTCGATGGCGGCGCTGTTATGGGCGTGAGTGTTGCCAGTTTAGGTTTGATAGGTGTCGGAGTATTCTTTCAATTATATGGATCACCAGCAACGGCGCATATCATAAATGGTTTTGCAATGGGCGCAAGCTCGATTGCATTATTTGCACGTGTAGGGGGTGGAATTTACACTAAAGCCGCCGATGTAGGTGCCGATTTAGTTGGAAAAGTAGAAGCCGGAATTCCTGAGGATGATCCACGTAATCCCGGTGTCATTGCTGATCTAGTTGGGGATAATGTTGGTGATGTTGCAGGTATGGGTGCTGATATTTTTGAATCGTATGTAGGATCAATTGTTGCAACAATCGCTATCGGTGCAACACTTTTTGGTGAGAGTTTATCGAAGTTAAAAGCAATTCCAGAAATTGGCGATGCCGATATTAAAACTATTCTCATGGCGCTGCCGCTCGTCTTAGCGGCAATCGGTCTTCTCGCTTCATTCGTTGGGATTGCATCTATGAGAATTTTGAATCGTATGTCTCCGCAAGCTGCATTAAGATATTCGACATTCATTTCTGCCGGTTTGTTTCTAGTTGGAAGCTTTTACATAGTACGCTCATACGATGTAAGCAACAGTGTCTTCTGGGCTATCTTCTTCGGTGCTATAGTTGGTATTCTAATAGGTTTAATTACCGAATACTATACATCTTCAAAACCTATCCGTCGTATCGGTTTGGCGAGTAAAACAGGTGCTGCAACAAACATCATTCATGGACTTGCTGTTGGTCTGGAATCTACTGTTCTTCCGGTGATTGCGATCTGCGTTGCAATTTATATTTCGAACGACGTTGCAGGTTTGTACGGAATTGGTATTGCCGCAGTCGGTATGTTAGCAACCGTTGGTATCACGATGTCGGTTGATGCTTATGGTCCAATCGCTGATAATGCTGGTGGGATTTCTGAAATGTCCGGCTTAGGACCCGATGTTCGGAAAATTACCGATGGGCTTGATGCGCTTGGAAATACAACCGCCGCAATCGGAAAAGGTTTTGCCATCGGTTCAGCGGCGCTAACTGCATTAGCACTATTTGCTGCATTTTCACAAGCAGTTGATGTTTCGATTGTTTCTAAGATCAACGCTATGAAAGATGCAGGTGTCGAGCTTGTTGGGCAATGGAAGCAATATGCAACATTCATTGAACACGGTGAATCACCTCTTCAAATTGTGATTACAAATCCGAAAGTTGTAATCGGACTTTTTATTGGCGGTGTCCTTCCGTTTTTTATCGGTGCCCTTACAATGACAGCGGTCGGACGTGCTGCCGGTAAAATGGTCTCTGAAATTCGACGGCAATTTAAAGAAATATCAGGTTTGTTAGAAGGTAAAAAAGGCGTAAAACCTGACGCAGCAAAATGCGTTGATATTGCCACAGCAGGCGCTCTGCGTGAGATGATTGTCCCGGGATTAACTGCAGTTATTGCTCCTGTTCTTATGGGATTTACATTAGGACCTGAAGCTTTAGCAGGAATGCTTGCAGGTGCCACAGTCAGCGGTGTTTTACTGGCACTTATGATGGCGAATGCTGGCGGTGCCTGGGATAATGCAAAGAAAGCAATCGAAAAAGGTGAAGTTGAAGGGGAACGCAAAGGTTCAGATGCTCACAAAGCGGCAGTTGTAGGCGATACCGTAGGTGATCCGTTCAAAGATACATCAGGTCCCTCGATGAATATTCTTATCAAGTTAATGTCGATTGTATCGTTAGTGCTTGCACCTTTGCTTCTCTAATTGGCAGTAAATTTATTTTTTATAACAAGGGTTTTCACAAATGTGGAAGCCCTTTTTTTAATAACTTTTTTAACTATTACTATCTTCGAGTGGGATAAAACCGAATATTTCGTAGTGTTAGGTATTCCCACTAGACATACACAATGCTCGATTGATATTTAATTTGCGCTACTCTCCGTTCTCTGCTATTTCAGATACTTCTTCAAAAACTTACCTGTATACGATCTCTTACACTCTGCAATTTGTTCCGGTGTTCCAACCGCAACAATTCTTCCGCCCTCATCACCCGCTTCGGGACCAAGATCAATAATCCAATCTGCACATTTGATTACGTCCATATTGTGTTCGATAATGAGGATGGAGTTACCATTTTCAATTAACGCATCAAAACATTTTAACAATTTGTTAATATCATCGAAGTGTAATCCGGTTGTTGGCTCGTCGAAAATGAAGAGTGTGTGCTTTCCTTTCTCCTGACTTACAAGATGAGCGGCAAGTTTTACACGCTGGGCTTCACCACCAGAGAGCGTTGTTGCCGATTGCCCAAGGCGGATGTATCCTAAACCAACATCATCGAGGGATTGCAATCGTTTTGCTACTCTTTTTCCGTTTGGATATGGGCTAAAAAATTGAATTGCTTCTGTAACAGTCATGTTGAGTACATCGTCGATGTTCTTATTGTGATAGCGAATATCGAGAACCTCTTTCTTGAAACGTTTCCCTTTACAAACTTCGCACGTTAACTCAAGATCGGCAAGAAACTGCATCTCGATTGTTTGAATTCCGCTTCCCTCGCATGTCTCGCATCTGCCACCGGGAACATTGAAAGAAAAATATCCCGGTGCATATCCGTGAATCTTTGCCGCCTGTGTACCCGCAAATAAATCACGAACCAAATCGAATGCTTTAATGTATGTTGTCGGATTTGAGCGTGGAGTTTTCCCAATCGGTGATTGATTGACCAACTCGACGTCATTAATTAAATCACCGCCCTCGATCGCTTTATGGGCGCCGACTTTTTCGGAAAATATACCTTTCAATCTTTTCAAACCGGAATAAAGAATTTCATGGACGAGCGTGCTTTTGCCCGAACCGCTTACTCCTGTCAATGCAACAAACATTTTTAGCGGAATAGTAACATCAATCGACTGTAAGTTATGTTCTGCTGCACCTCGTATCTTGATATTTATTTTTGAAACCTTTCGCCGGTGCAGAGGAACTGCAATCAATTTTTCACCTGAGAGATATTTCCCAGTGATTGAGTTCCTATCCTTCTGTAAACTTCTAAAATCACCCTGGAATATAACCTCTCCACCGAACTCGCCAGCTTGAGGTCCCATGTCAACAATAACATCGGCGGCTTTCATCATATCGGCATCATGCTCGACAACAATTACGGTATTTCCAACATCCCGCAGCGATTTTAGAATATTGATGAGTTTCGCATTATCACGTGGATGCAAACCGATGCTTGGTTCATCAAGTACATAAAGCGAACCGACAAGAGATGAGCCAAGTGCAGTCGCAAGATTGATGCGCTGCGACTCTCCTCCGGAAAGTGTATTGGAAAGCCGATCAAGTGTAAGATAACCTATACCGACATTAACGAGATAACCTAATCGCTTTCTGAGTTCTTCGAGGATTCTTTTTCCGATCTTGATTTCAAAATCAGTGAGTGCAATCTTTTTGAAAAACCGGTGTACATCATCAATTGTCAATCTAACTACATCGTGGATTGTCTTCCCATTGATTTTGATATTCAAAGCTTCAGGTCTTAATCGGGCACCGCTGCAAGCATCGCATGTTGTATAACCACGGTAACGGCTTAATAAAATCCGATAGTAAATTTTGTACGATTTCTTCTCAACATGTTTAAAGAAATCGTTGATTCCCTCAAAATCATCACACCCATTCATGAGGATGTCGAGTTCCCTCTGCGTCAATCTGTTAAACGGAACGTCAACGCGAAGCTTTGCGTCGTACGCAACACGTAATAGCGTTCGCAATCTATCATGCCACTTCGGTGTTGTCCACGGCTGGATTGCGCCATCACGGATAGATAAATCTTTGTTCGGTACAACAAGGTCCATATCGATACCGATTGCTCTGCCGAAACCTTGACACTTTGGGCAGGCACCGTAGGGATTGTTGAACGAGAAAAGCCGAGGGTCAGGTTCCTCGAAACGGATGTTACAGGTTGAACATTCAAAGTGCTGATTGAACTTAAATTCCTTCCCTGAATCTAATATTTTTACGATTGCATAACCGCCACCATTTTGGAAAGCGCTCTCGATTGAATCAGCAAGGCGATTATTCTCTTCATTTATTTTATAAATGAGTCGGTCAATGAGGACAGATATCTCATTAATTTTTGCTTTTGAAGGGATCGGTTTCTCATTGAGATCGATAATTTCATCTTTGAAAAGAAAACGGAAGAAACCCTGACGCTTGAGATTGTCGACTTCCTGTTTTAATGTTGCATTCTTATGATGATGCATCGGAAACAACACGTATAACTTCAAGTCTCCAGGTTCAGTACCCACCGCTGAACCCGCCTCTGGCTCGCCTTGGCGAGCTTGCGGGTAAAGCTCACCACTCAGTGCTCTCTGCTCTAAACTCTCCGTTCTAAGCTTTTCAATCACACTCCTCACCGAATCCCTCTGCACCAACTCTCCACACTTCGGGCAATAGGTTTTTCCGATTCTTGCAAATAGTAACCGTAAGTAATCATATATCTCTGTTGTTGTACCTACGGTGGAGCGAGGATTCCGGGTTGATGTTTTCTGCTCGATCGCAATCGCCGGACTTATACCTTGAATGGAATCAACATCCGGCTTATCCATTCGTTCAAGAAACTGTCGGGCATAAGTGGACAGACTTTCTACAAATCTTCTCTGACCTTCTGCATAAATTGTGTCGAAAGCGAGACTCGATTTCCCTGAGCCACTTACACCAGTGAAAACTATTAGTTTATTTCTCGGAAGTTCAAGCGAGATGTTCTTGAGGTTGTGAACGCGAGCACCGCGGATGACGATGGTGTTCTTCCGCTGATCGTTCGGAGCGATTGATTGAACCTCGACAGATTGAGGTGTTCTCAGACTTTCCCGTTTATTTTTAGTGGTTTTCATTGACGATTACAATTTCACCTAACGAGGCGATGTGAATACCCGAGTTCTTTTAAGTCGGTACTCAAATTTAACCAATTTAAGAGAAAATGCAAGAATTTGGTCGTGTCCTAATTTCAAAAGTTCCTGTCATTCCGATACGCTTTTAATCGGAATCTGAACGAAGTAGGCTCAGCTTAGATGCTGAACTGTCCCGCTGGAAGCGGGATCAGCATGACTTGGAATCTGGGATCAGACTGTCTTGTGGGATTAGGACACTACTAAGAATTTTGAATGTTACGATTTGTGTTTTTTCCTTGCTTTTAATCCTTTTTCTTTATACCTTAACACAAGAAATCAACATGGGTTTTTGATGCGTACGGTAATGGTGTGCTTCTGTGACCTGATAGTTGCTCCGAGTGAACATGTTTTCTTCCTACACTCTCTCTGCTTCTTCACTACCAAGCCACTCGTGCACATGGCGTTGTTGCTAATTTTCCAAACATGAAATATTTTTTAAAAATAATTATCAAAGAAAAACAGTACTAATGGAGAATTTATGAAACGACTCACTCATCATTATTTTTCCTTAATTAAAGATTCATTCATAAATGATTAAAAATTATTTGGAGGGATTATGTTAAAGATTATTTTATTATTAATAATATCTCAAATTTGCTTTGCCCAACAAAAATTATTAGTAAACAATACGGGCGATGTCATTTATTTAAATGGGAATAATCCAAGTGAGGTAATACAAAAGTTACAATCTCAATCAGGGCAAAATGCTAAGGCCGGTTGTTTAAATAGTGGTTATAGGTTTGGTTTTTTTCCATCTCATTTTATTCCTGATACAATAATCAAGTTACATCACAAAGATGTAATTGGAAGTTGGTTTGTTGCACCCGCCAATGGTGAAATCGATACTATTTTTTGGTATGGTGGAGATTCAACTGGTGCAAAAGATACATTGGTTCTAATGCGAGTTGTTACGAGTATGGTAGGTACAGATTATGGCCCTGGTGTTTCACCATATCCATCACCACCTGTAAGCTGGGGATATTGGTACAGCACAAATGATAAAGATCAGGGAGTAGCAGCATTCATAGAAGATGCAACGGATACAAATTGGATTTCTACTATAGCACCACCACCACTCGGAGGGCCCCCAACACGTCCTCCATGGGGTGACGAAATATGGGGATTCGGTGGTTTTCCTAAGATTCATCGTCAAGGATTGAATTATGTAGCTCCTAGAGCTGAAACCAACATACCATTAGAAGTGACAGTTGGCCAAAGATTTGTCATATCATTTAAAGTGAATTCAGGTCCCGACCATATCGTCAATGATGTAGCAACTGAATTTACTGCGTCACACTATGGTGTTCCATCACCACCTTGCGCCTGGGTTTTCTATGAACATGACTCTGTACTATCGCCAAGTTCAAAGCGAGGGTGGCACGCAATTGGTGGAGTTAATATTAACATTTGGTACAGTATGACAATACATGGGGCTCTACCACCAAGGATATTAACATTCGACCACCTTGGTGATACATATTCCCCAGGTCCCAGAACTATTACTGCTGAAATTGAAGAATGTAATAATGTTATAATGAGTTCCGACATATTATATTCCTATGATGGGGGTGAATTTCAATCATCCCCACTTAATCTGATATCTGGAAATACATGGTCAGGTACAATACCCAATAATGGTGGAATGAGTGTCAGGTATTATCTTAGAGTGATTGATTATAATGATATTGTTACAAAATCTGAGTTGGTACAATATAATAATTTGTTTATTACTGCTCAGGTAAAAGGAAATATTTTTAATGATATTAACAAAAATGGAATTAGGGATCAATTTGAATCGCCCGTACAAGGGGGTATAATTCGTGCCACAGGACCATTGAGTGATTCCGCTATTTCAAATTCATATGGTAATTATACCCTAAATCTAAGTGAGGGGGATTTTACTATAACACAAGATTCAATGCCCGGCTGGGTACGAACTATGCCCAGCGATTATTATTCATTACATATTGATTCCGGACAAATTATTAGTGGGAAAGATTTTGGTAATCACAATAAATGGGAATTTATTTCGGACATCGTAATTAATGATAATGGTGGAATTCGTGATACCTTAAGATTTGGAATTATAAAGGGGGCAACAGATAGTATTGATTTGACATTGGGTGAGAAAGAACTACCTTATATCCCTCCTGCAGGAAGCTTCGATATACGATGGAAAATAACAGGTACTTATGGATCAAAAATTGACATCCGTGATGCTCTACAATCTGGCAGTTTTAATCGTATATATACAGGTAGGATCCAACCGGGAAATGGTGGTTATCCGTTTCAATTAAACTGGGAACCTCAAATATTACTAACAGGTTCCATCATTCTAAGGGATTGGCTTACTCATGGTGGGCAATTTAACATTAACATGAAAGCAGAAAGTTCATTAACTATTTCAAATAGTAATATTAATACTTTTGAGATCGTTTATAGCTTCAATCCAGGTAGAATCTCGGGAGTAAATTTTCTTGATGATAATGCAAATAGCATTAAAGAAGCCGGTGAAGGTGGACTGCCGGGTTGGCAAATAGCATTGAGCGGTACTTTATCAGATTCAACGATCACTGATTCTTCAGGATATTTTGAATTTCAAACAGGCCCGGGGAGTTATTCCGTACAGAGAATAAATCAAAAAGGTTGGTTACAAACAACGCCAAATCCGTCATCAATTTTTATTACTGAGGGTCTTAATGTTTCTAACATAAATTTTGGAAGCTTTCAACTTGCTTCGATAAGCGGGCAGGTTTTTTCTGATGGCAATTATAATGAATTTAAAGATTCAGATGATTCACTGCTATCAGGGTGGACAGTCAGTTTATCAGGTACAAAATCATACTCAGTTATTACTGATGATAGTGGAAGATATATTTTTAAGAACATTCCTAAAGGTAATTATAATGTTAGTGCAATGAATAAAATGGGTTGGTGCCAAATTATTCCTGTGGGAACCGGGTCATATAATGTTAATGTGGACCGAAGTTCTATAACTCTTCAGAATAAAGACTTCGGAATGTTTTATGCAAAACCTTTTGAATTTACATACTACATAATCATTGCCGATAATGGAGCTTTATTTGATACACTTAAATTTGGAACAAAATTTGGAGCTACCGATGGGTTTGATCCAGATTTTAATGAAATTGAATTGGGTTTTAAACCCCCACATGGGACCTTTGACGTTAGATGGAATATTTCGGGTACCAATGGTACTAAATTAGATCTCCGACAGATTTTATATTCAAATCATATACGAAACATATTTGTAGGTGAAATTCAACCAGGGCCAGGTGGTTATCCATTTGTTATTCGATGGGATAAAAATCTTTTTGCAAATGGATATTGGATCCTCCAAGACAATTCAACCCATGGCTTATTGTTTAGTATAAACATGAATGAAGTTGATTTTGCCGTAATCGACAATCCTGCTATTACTACCTTCGAGATCGTAAATCTCGCACTTGTTACCCGGGCTTATACATTCAATTCAAGATGGAATATGATTTCAAACCCATTGAAAGTTTCAAACAATCGTAAATCTAATCTTTTCCCTACCGCAATTTCAGATGCCTATTCATTCAATCAGATGTATGTTATATCTGATTCTCTCTACAATGGCATCGGTTATTGGCTAAAGTTTGGTAGCCAGCAATCGATAAATATAACGGGTTTTGCACGAGCTGAAGATACGGTAACCGTAAAGGAAGGTTGGAATATGATTGGGTCAATCTCTACGCCCATGGATGTTCGTCAAATCATTAGTATTCCACCAGGTATTGTAACAAGTAACTTTTTCGGTTACAACGGAATGTATGAAATAACAGATAAGATAAATCCAGGTAAAGGTTATTGGGTAAAAGTAAACCAAGATGGGGAATTAATTTTGTCAATAAATAATGTATCATCATTAGCAAATAGAATCAAAATTATTCCAACACTTGAATCACCACCTTCTCCCCCTCGAGAAAATGGTGAATTAAATGCAATACCAAAGGAATATACACTCGAACATAACTATCCAAATCCATTTAATCCTGTAACAACATTAAAATATGGTTTGCCACTTACAAGCAATGTGAAATTGAAGATATACAATACATTGGGTCAGTTAGTAGCTGTATTGGTGGATGAAATCCAAGAAGCAGGTTATCAATCGGTTAATTGGAACGAAAGCAACAAAACAAGCGGAGTCTACTTCTATCGTTTGGATGCGACCAGTGTATCGGATCCCAGCAACATGTTTACGCAAGTGAGGAAAATGATAGTTGTGAAATAAGGCTACATAAGGGAGTAATCTCGCATCTTTGTTAGCGTGGGTGCTTCCCAAATAATTTTATCCCGCTCTGCTTTTGAGCGGGAGTGTTGATAGAGTAAGAACATTTGTCAGGGAGAATGATCATTATCGTAATGATTTCTGATTCGTGACTACCACACTCCACGTGTTTCGGTTTGGTACTTTCGTGCTTTCTTATTACATTTCCAAAGTAATTTCATATAATCCTAAGAAATGATTATCAAAGGTTTTTCATTTTAATTTATTGAAGGTGTAATTATGAAGAAACCACTCGTTGGAATTGTTATGGGAAGTAAATCAGATTTGCCGATTATGGCAGAAGCAGCCGAGATGCTGGAATCGTTCGGTATTCCATTTGAAATAACCATCGCGTCTGCTCACCGCACACCCGAGCGTGCAGCCGAGTATTCAACAACTGCATCGAAACGTGGACTTCAGGTTATCATCGCCGGTGCAGGCGGTGCAGCGCATCTCCCCGGTGTAATTGCTTCGATGACAACTCTTCCGATTATTGGAGTACCTATCAAATCGAGCAACTCGATTGATGGATGGGATTCGATTTTATCAATTCTTCAGATGCCAGCAGGTATTCCAGTGGCAACAGTCGCACTGAACGGTGCGCAGAATGCAGCCATCTTAGCAGCTCAGATCATCGCTCACTGTGATGAACGAGTTGCCGGTAAGCTGAAAGAATTTAAGAAAACACTCAAGAAGAAAGTTGAACAGAACGTAAAAGAATTGGAGAAAATTGATTACAAACAATTTCTAAAAAAATCTTGAGATGATTACTCACGTTAAATTTGTAAGCATCCCTGTGAAAGATTATGACAGGGCATTAAAATTCTATACTGAAAAATTGGATTTCAAATTACTCATGGATCAATCCTTCGGAGATGGTTCACGCTGGATCGAGTTACAGGTTGCAGATTCACAAACGAAGGTTGTGTTATTCACCCCACAAGGACACGAAAATCGAATTGGAACAATTATGAATCTTAATTTCACATGCGATGATGTAAAAAATACTTATGATAATTTATCGAAGCGGGGTGTAGAATTCACTAAGTCACCCACTGAAGCACCTTGGGGGATATATGCACAGTTTACAGATTCTGAAGGGAATTTATTACTGCTGTCCTCAAGCGATCATGAATAATTTATTTTCCCTTAGAAAGATTGTTGACCTCATGGGTTAAGTTTTTACATTACCGAATTATTTCAGATTTTGGAATTTCAAATTTAATCGTAATTATTCAGCCACCAAGACACCAAGGCACAAAGGAGTAATATGGATTTTAAACCCTTGTCAGAAAAAGAAGAATCTATTGCTAAAAAAATTGTAGATGCTGTATATATTGTGCATAAGAAATTAGGTCCAGGTTTACTTGAAAAAGTTTATGATGATTTAACCTTTGATGAAGGACTACGTTTAGATGTTCTTGTAGAAGATCTTGTCATCTGTGAATTGAAAGCTGTGGATGAGATAAATCCTGTCTGGGAAGCACAAATACTTAGCCATTTAAAACTGACTGGCAAACGTCTTGGCTTCCTTATCAATTTTAACGTACCACTAATAAAAAATGGTATTAAAAGAATTATTCTGTAATCCTTCGACTGAGACTTCGGTGTGAGATCCGGCGAACGCTCAAGACGAGGTCTTGGTGTCTTAGTGCCTTTGTGGCTTAATAGTTACATTTAACCTATATATTCATTATGCCGATAGCAACAATCAACCCAGCAACAGGAGAAACACTCAAGATATTTGAACCGTTATCCGACATTGATATCGAAAAGAAATTAGAACTTGCCTCAAGAACTTTTAGATCGTACAGGAAGAAATCTTTTTCCGAGCGTGGTGCGATGATGCAAAAAGCGGCAAATATCCTCGAGCAGGAAAAAACGCAGCTTGGTAGAATCATGACAACTGAAATGGGTAAACCGCTTTGGTCTGCTGCCGAAGAAGCGGTAAAGTGCGCATGGACGTGCCGTTATTACGTTGAGAATGCCGAGCGATTTCTTGCCGATGAAGTTGTGCAAACCAACGCATCGTTAAGTTACATTCATTATCAGCCGCTTGGAGCTATACTTGCAGTGATGCCTTGGAATTTTCCATTCTGGCAAGTGTTCCGTTTTGCAGTGCCTGCGCTAATGGCGGGGAATGTTGGTTTACTTAAACATGCATCCAACGTACCTCAGTGTGCCTTGGCAATCGAAGATATTTTCCGACGAGCGGGTTTCCCTGAAGGTGCATTTCAAACATTGCTTATTGGCTCAGATAAAGTTGACAAGGTTCTTCAAGATCGGCGCGTTATGGCTGCAACACTTACTGGAAGTGAACCGGCAGGAAAGCAAGTGGCAAGCATTGCCGGAAAAGTTATCAAAAAAACTGTCCTTGAGCTTGGCGGAAGCGACCCATTCATCGTGATGCCAAGTTCAAATATTGAAGAAGCAGCGAAGACTGCCGTTAAAGCACGCACTATCAACAACGGGCAATCGTGTATCGCTGCAAAAAGGTTTATTGTCCATGAAAAGATTTTCAATGAATTTTCAGAGCAGTTTGTCGAAGGTATGGAAAAGTTAAAGGTTTCCGATCCAATGCTCGATGATTGTGATGTCGGTCCGCTGGCTACCGATGCAATTCTCGAAGAACTTGACCATCAGGTTCAGACTTCAATCAGTATGGGCGCGCGTCTTCTTACCGGCGGCAAGCGCATCGATAAACCCGGTAATTATTATCAGCCGACTGTTTTGACAGATATCCCAAAAAACGCTCCGGCATACTCGGACGAGCTTTTCGGTCCTGTTGCATCGCTATTCTGTGTAAGAGATATTGATGAAGCCACCGAGCTTGCGAACGACACTCCGTTTGGATTAGCTGCGAGTGCTTGGACGAACAATCAAAAAGAACAAGAGCATTTTATCTATGAACTTGAATCAGGTCTGGTTTTTATCAACGGGATGGTTGCATCAGACCCTCGACTTCCTTTTGGCGGTGTGAAGAATTCCGGCTATGGACGTGAATTAGGCATTTATGGGATTCGTGAGTTTGTTAATATTAAAACTGTTTGGATTAAGTAAGTATATCTTTTAAATCATTTAAAGATACTGTGGGTTGGAAAGGGGAGATGGTATTTTGGAATGATGCACCACCAAACGTGTGCAGGCATTACGCACACTGCGAGCACCACGCTTTCTACGAATGAGCGAGCAGTTGAAGGAACACAATACATTGAGCCATCACCAAAAAAGTGACTGTCGTAATGCCTGCTGTTATGCGTTCGTTGGTTCGCACAATTAGTCTCGAGATGAAATATGTTAGTTGATAACATCACCCATGTTGTTGTTCAATTTTTAATAGGCTGCGGTCTAAAACGTTAATACAACTTTGGGCATCATCTATGATACGCTTATATTGTTTGCGGGCCTCCTTCAATTGTGTCTCAACTTCAAGTTCAATAGCCTTCTTCATTAGTTCGTCAAAGTCGGTATCTGGAATTCCTTTTATGTTAAGATTGCGAAGAATGTTATGTAGTGGCCACTTACTAAATGCAAATATGAAGATAACTATGATACCGAATAAAGGTATTAGCAAGAACAATCCATTTGCACCCGAAAAGCCTGCCTTTGAAAATATTTTCCACCAAGCAAAAGCCCAGAGGATAATCAATCCAGGGATTGCAAACATAAGCACTAAACGAAAAGAGTTTTCCATTAATGATTCCTTTCTGAAAAATAATTAACCTGTTCGCTAGAGATCAAATCGAAACAGTGCAAACCAATGACGCATAACGTTTCGCGGATAAAAGAAGTTGCGGAAGGCAATTTGGGGAAATCTTTGATTTCCCTTTTATCCGCTGTTAGGCGAAGTTGTCTATTATTCATTTCCAATCTCTTTTAATAATTCCTTAATTTTGTTGATTTCCTTATCT
>JASEHD010000072.1:12605-16511 GCA_030019075.1 Bacteroidota bacterium | reverse complement strand
TTTTGACCTAAAGCTACGAATATTATACGACATTATCAAGTTGACTTGACACTAGAATTGAATTTTGAAACGAATCCCTTTGCTGGAAGATTTGTGTCATCCATGAACGCTCCCTGTGTTACCGGAAAGTTAAACGAACCAGTGATGCCTGTAATATATACATCATTTGCTGTATCAATTGCAATCCCTTTGTATATTACTTCTCCACCAAAACCTCCGAAATATGTGCTGAATATCAGTGAATCTCCTGATGGGCTGAGCTTGGTAAGGAAAATATCAATCGAACCGTTATAATATTCATCATAGGCACCTGGCGTTGTGGGAAAATCAGCACCATCCGTTAATCCGGCTACAATTACATTACCTGATCTATCAAATGCAATTACACCATTACCATAGGGGCCATTTGACATTCCCCACAAAGTAGGAGATCCCCAAAAAATATCATCAGCACCTCCTAAAAAAGTACTGAATATCAGGCCAGCGCCTGAAGCATTGAGCTTCGTTACAAAAACATCCATCCTCGCTGCATTGAACGAGGTATCATAAGCGCCAGCAGTTGTTGGAAAATTTGGCGAGGTTGTATAACCCATTATGTAAGCATTGCCGTCACCATCAACTGCAATGTCCATAGCTACCTCTTCATGGCTGCTGCCAATGTACGTGCTGTACAGAAGCGGGTCGATGTACAAGGTTTGGGAGTGGTCGTACTCGCCAAGTGAAAATTGAAGCTCGTTGGAACCGCATAGATTCCATTGGGCAACCACCCCCATGCGCTCGTCATGCCGAACTTGTTTCGGCATTTGTTCAGACCCTGAAACAAGTTCAGGGTGACGGCATAATTGATACGCAACCGGCTTCATTTCGTTCATCATACCAACGCTCGTTGCAATCTCAACGCTGCCGTTCTCAAGCAGCTTGAGCGCTTCTTCCGCACCTTCGTACTTTATGCGGATGACGTTTGGATCGGCTCCGGGATGAACTACAAAATCATACTCAAGCTTCTTACCGTTACCATAATAGACTAAATCGATCCCGTCGTAAATATTCGTGTACCGGATTTTCTGGTAATTGGGAACATGCCTAAACCATTTTGCCTGATCCTTCCCTCTGAAATAATTCGTCACGCTCGGAGTCTGATCTTCAGCGGTGATTGTTGGCTCTGTATTCGCACCGACAAAATTAACCTTGAGCGAATGCGCCAGTGTCTTCTCTTTCTCGTGTGAACGTTTTGTTAAAGCAATTGTAACGCCCTCTTTTGTGAAGAAGTACGTGATGCCGCTCGCCGTCTTCGCAAAGTATTCGACAGAACCGTCAACTTGTCTATTGTTTCTCTCGAATAGCAATGGCTGTGAAAGTAAGTTGGTTGCAACGGTATTCTCGGTACTGCCTATTAGAGGCAGTTCTACTGCCGATGAACCTCTCGGAGGTAGTTCTACTGCCGACTCTTTCTGGTCGGGAGTGGGAACTCCCTCCCAGCTATGCTGCCATAAATTGGTTTGCGATTGGGCCAACGAAGCTGCAAGCGCAAGAAGCAGTGCTAATAAATATGTAGGTTGTTTCATAGGAAATCCCTTTCTAGAAAAATTGAATCATTGAAATATTTATTCATTGTTTCAATATCTAAAGCTGATAAAAACCGCTTTTGGTTATGAAGATATTATACAAAAAAGGTTTATCTTTGTCAACCAGACGAATCATTAGCAAATAATCCACAGATTCCCTATCTTTTATTCCACAATTATACCTGTAACTATTATATTTCCCAAGCTATCAGCACACACATCGTTGGCATAGTCATCATAACCGCAATCAAATATTTTTTTCCAAATTAACTGCTGTGAATATGAAATTGTAGAGATGGAAATAATCACAGCCATTAACACAAAAACCCACCACATTCCGTTCTACCCGCCTCTGGCGGGGTTTGTCCCGTCTGACGCATCCGCGTCTTGCGGGATTGCTCGGAATGCAAGCGGGTTGTTAACAATCGCTCGTTTGGTGATGAAGGCACTGATGTGGCAAATAGAATCTTGCTGAGCTTGTACATTAGTTGATATTGCAGAAATAATAAAAACCGTTAATAATAAATTCTTTTGACACCCTCTTATTAAGTAGTTCTAAGGATTTTATTAAAATTTCTTTCCTATCGCAAGTGGGAATGTAATACGTGACAAACCTATCCTTTTTAAAGGTTTTCTTTCCATTACATCAATAACGTAGATGCTTGAAAGACCACCGGAAACATACGCTACCTTTCCATCCGGTGGTAATATAACAATATCGTAAGTTGGAGGGGGACCATTAGTCGACAAAGGAGTAATGTCAATCTCACCAATTATTTCAGGGTCTGAACCAGTGTTTAAAATGTATACTTTTCCACTTGGGAAGAAATCGTGGCCGATAAATGGCCAAATATCAGTCAGATATATTTGCTTCCCATCCAAGCTGAGCGCCAGCCAACCTGTAACTGGACCCTCGATCAATCCAACAATAGTGTCTCGCTCAAGATTAAGTACTGGGCCTTCTGCAATATATATATGTTTATTATCTGGTGAGACGATCATATGTTTAAAATTATGTGCCTTGATGCTTTTATACTCATAAACTACTTCTCTCAAATTATAATCATAAGCAAATAAGGTACTATCTTTACTGATTCCATATAAGACAGGATAAATTCTATTAAATGCAACTCCTTGTAGATTTTTTCTTGAATCATCTCGGATGTTGATTGTATCAAAGAAAGTAATGACATCGGTCAGTGTATCTATTAATCCGATATAACCCAAATCGTGATCATGTGTGATAACAAGTACTTCACCTCTTGGGGTAAGATATACGTCTGAAGATTTTTCCTGAAGAATATTAATTCTTTTTGATGGTAAATCAACCGAATATAATCTGGGGGTGACATAACGAGTATAGTTATTTCCGAGTATCTCAGATTTTGATACATACATTTTTTTGCCACTCGAAGTCACAACAAAACCAGTTACTCCATTGGAAAAACCCCGGATCGTATCAACAACGGTGTTGTTATCAGTGTCAATAATAAAAATATCATTACCTTCATCATTTCCAACGTAAAGATAATAGCTTACTATTGATTGATGAATTGTTTTATTTTCTAATGGACTTTCTTTTGTACAACCAAAGAGAATTACAATTGCTGCAATGTACAATAAAAATTTTTTCATAAAATTAAACACCTCACAATAAGAAGATAGATTGTTCTGATTCAAGGATTTTCCTTCTGATGTAATTTTCATGAAAATCGATCAAGGTCCCGACAAAGTCCAAAGCATGTATATGATAGTTTGAAGGCAATTCGAGTTGCCTGTCCCAAATCGGAGAGGAGAGATGCATAATTTTAAATCAACAACCCGATTTAACTTGTAGTACTTGTTGAATAAATAAGTCAGTTTGCTCTGTTGATTTCTGATGATCTTCGTGCAGTGAATGACCGGTTGGATCTTGCAGGTTGTCATCAAGGATCGTTTCCTCTGGCGGCTTGCTTCTTTTCCACGGTTTTGTCGTGAGCCACTCGAATAGATTATTGAGTGCTAATAAACATAACAATACGCCGAGTAATAATATGATCAAGTTGATTATTTCCGGCATACCGCGTTGAAATATTATTATAATGGTCATAAATAATCCTTTCATTATCAATATGTGAAATGTAATAACCTTCTTTTCAAATAGCAAATAATTGATAGATTCACTATCTTACTTTCCACAAAGATATCCATCTAACCGAAATAATGATGAAAATTAACACGAAAATTTCTATCTCAGAAAATCAAAAAAAATACGCGATAATTATATCATTAGCTATCGTAACCATAATCGCTTTTGCGAATATTATTGATAATCAATTTATCAACTATGATGATACGGGGT
>JASEHD010000072.1:0-12595 GCA_030019075.1 Bacteroidota bacterium | reverse complement strand
ACGGGGTATATCACAAAAAATGAGCATGTCCGCTCAGGTATTTCGATTGAGACGATCATCTGGGCATTTAGAGCTACTGAGGAATCGAATTGGCATCCTTTAACGTGGATTTCTCATTTGCTTGACTGCACATTATTCGGATTAGATCCGGTGTATCATCATGCAATGAATCTTTTATTGCATCTCTTAAGCAGTATATTCCTATTCATCGTAATGCACAAAGCAACACACGCTTTATGGCAAAGCGCTTTTGTGGCTCTAATCTTTGCTATCCATCCTCTCCATGTTGAATCTGTAGCATGGGCAGCCGAACGGAAGGATGTTTTGAGCGGTCTATTCTGGATGTTGACGCTTTGGTCGTACCTAAAATACAGGCAATCACCGAGCAATGGAAGATACATTGCAACATTGTGTCTATTCACTCTCGGATTACTTGCAAAGCCAATGTTAGTTACACTCCCATTTGTACTGATACTTCTTGATTATTGGCAACTGAATTATTTCCCAAATCAGAATAAGGTCACAAAAAAGGAGAAAATCACCGAGCGTGCCTTTTTAATAAAAAGTATTCGTGAGAAAATTCCATTTTTCATTCTTTCCATCGCATCCAGTATAATAACATACCTAGTTCAAAGGCATGGGGGAAGTATGGCAGGGGCTGAAAGTCTGTCGTTCTCTATTCGATTAGAAAATGCTATTTTCTCTTATGTAAAGTACATTTGGAAAACATTAGTTCCAAATGATTTGACTATTTTTTATCCTCATCCTGAAAGCAGTTTGGAGTTTTGGCAAGTCGGTGGTGCGGCATTACTAATTATTATCATTACTATTTTTGTATGGCATCAAAGAACGAAACATAGGTATCTGATCATAGGTTGGTTTTGGTTTATTGGTACGCTTGTCCCTGTGATCGGATTGGTTCAGGTGGGTTTACAATCAATGGCAGATAGATACATGTATCTTCCTATAATCGGATTGTCGATTATGGTCGCATGGGGTTTCCCAATTCTTATCAATCGGTTACCAGTTAAACGTTTAATAATAATAATGATATTTATTATCAGCATGATAGCGATGGTAATGGGGACTCGTTCACAGGTGGGGAAATGGAGCGACAGTTTTACACTATTCGAACACTCACTCGCTGTTGATTCTAATAATTTTGTTGCGTACACCAACCTCGGTGTAGTACTTGCTGATTCCGGAAGATATACCGAAGCAATTTCACACCTCCGAGAAGCTTCGAGAATCAAGCCAAATGATATCTTAATTCGTGGCAATATTGCACATGCGCTATTGGCGGAAGGTGAATTTCGGGAAGCCCTTGCTCATTACAAATGGGTTCTTACTCGTGTTCCGACCGATCCATCATTTCATAACAGAGCAGCAGACCTGCTTGCATATGAGGGAAAGATTGAAGAAGCTATAAAGCATTACCTCGAAGCAATTCGGATTGATTCCACTGATCCAAATACTTATTGCAGTTTAGGTAAATTGTATGCGGAGCAGGGTAGATATGATATTGCTAAACAAAAGTGTTTAATGGCTTTAAAGATTAAACCGAGATTTTATAAAGCTCATAATTTCCTTGGTATTATCGCTGCTAAACAAAATTTATTTGACGAAGCTTCAAATGAGTTTTCAGAAGCAATTCGGATTGATTCAACAAATGCAGATGCTTACAATGATTTTGGCATCTTATACGAACGGATGGGAAAAGATGCAGAAGCGGTAGAAATGTACGAGACCGCAGTTCGTGTTAATCCTTCACACGTAAATGCAACATTCAACTTAGGAACAATGTTCACAAAGCAAGGAAAGCTTGACGAAGCTGAAATTCATTGGAAGAAAGTCGTGGAATTTAATCCAAAATCTACCGATACACGAATGAATCTTGGTCGGCTCTATACAATTCAAGGAAGAACCGACGATGCAATTCAGCAGTTAGTAGAAGTATTAAACTTGGATTCAAATAATGTTGTAGCACATTACAACCTGGGTAATCTCTATTCAAAGGCGAGTAGATTATCGGAGGCAGAGGTACACTACAAGGAAGCCATTCGCATCGAACCGACATTTCAGGCTGCTGAAGATTCTCTTAAACGATTGCGCAACCGAACGAATCGA
This sequence comes from Bacteroidota bacterium, assembly GCA_030019075.1. Taxonomy (GTDB): domain Bacteria; phylum Bacteroidota; class Ignavibacteria; order UBA10030; family SZUA-254; genus JASEHD01. The sequence goes on along the minus strand of JASEHD010000072.1, from coordinate 10,468 downwards.
TGAATTTTTGAAGCATGGTTAGCCATAATAAATCATTTGATTATCTTGATAATTACTTAATCTGAAATTTATGTCTCGAATCTCAAAAGATGAATATTGCTTGAACATCGAGAGAGAAGTATCTCATCGAAGTACCCGCTTACGAAGAAGATACGGTGCTGTCAAAGTGCAATCGGATCAAATCCTCTCAACGGGTTATTGCGGTGCGCCGAGGGGAACAGAGAATTGCATTGACATAAATTTTTGTTTGAGGGAAAAACTGAATGCCAAGCGCGGGGAGCATTATGAATGGTGCCGCTCGGTTCACACTGAGCAAAATGCAATCATAAGCTCTAAGCGTTGGATATGATTAATTCAAAATTGTACTTGGTCGGGGTAGAGGTTAAATCGGAGGAATTAATGTTTGATGCTGAACCATGCAAGCTCTGCAAGCGGATGATTATTAATGCAGGGATTGTAAAAGTGATTACTTATGGGAAGAAACAAAAGATAAAAATCATCGATGTTGAGAGAGAATGGGTAAGGGAAAAAATGGGAGAAGTAAAAAAAGTTAAAGGGAAATGGATTGTGTTAAAAAAGGTTTTATGTTAGCAGGGACCTTCTAAAAACATCAGATTTATATTTTTTTAACGAAAAGATCGCGAAGGAACGCTAAGTACGCTAAGATATTTTTAGTCTTTAAAAATTCCCATTAAAAATTCCAACCCACCGAGAGATTTGCGGTATAATTCCTTGGTAATCCCGGCTCGAGATAAATAGGCATACCATACTTATTGACATCGGGATTAATATATGCAGAAGCTGCATAGTTTTTATCTGTGATATTATTTATTCCAATATAACCTCGTAACACTAACTTATCGGAAAACAATTTCAAATTATCGAATCCGACTACGGCATTAATGATATTATATCCCGGCACATTCAGTGAGTTAACATCATCAGCAAAATATTTACTTACACCCTGGAGATTGATTTCGGTATAAATATATGATAAATATTTGGGTACATAGTTAAGTCCGAATTTATAGAAGTAATCGGGTACGCCCGCTATTTTATTGCCGGAAAGTGTAAATGATTGCCCGGGACTTTTTGGGTCTGTGTAATTTGAGTCAATAATATATTCTTCGTACTCATTGTGTGAGTAGGTAAATGCTGAATGTATTGATAAACCAGAATGGAGCTGAGTTTTCAAACTTATTTCGATGCCTGTCCGCTGCGTTTTACCTGCTGAAAGATAAAGTTTACCAGCTTGATAAGGTACAAGATCATTTTTTACGATAATAGTATATAATGCAATATCATAAACAACAGATTGCACGATATTATCATTCTGCAGAGGAATAAGATGTTTAGTCCCTAACTCGAAAGTTGTTGATTGTATCGGATCAAGAAGCGGATTGACAGCAGCTAACCTATCTGGGCCTTCTAAGTAGGGATCGGTTTCATTGCCTGCAGGGACTTCCACACCGCCGCCGAGATTAGCATAAATACTATGTGTCGGTGAAAACCGATATGTGATTCCTGCTTTTGGTGTGAACCGTTTAAAGGATTTCTCGCCCCGGATGTTTTGGTTAATAAAATTTTCACTGTAATAAGTTACGTTATCAAATCTTCCCCCAAAAGCTATGCTCAAATAATCCTTGAAGAGTAACTCATCTTGGACAAAAATACCAAAGTTGTTTGCACCTTCACGCTTGTTATTCTTTAATTCTGATCCCCTTTGACCATTATCGAGTGAGTAAAAAAGTATTGAGCCGTCTTGATATGCCTCGTCGGCACCGAGGAGGAAAATATTTTTCAGGTTTGAATTTACCGTAAATCCATATCGGTAAATAAAATTACCGCCTAGATGATAACGGTTAAAATCCCGAAATGTATTTCGTTCGGAGCGCTGTAAATATTTAGGATTGATAAAAACCATAGATGTAATACCATGTTCACCATCGAAGTCGTGTGAGAAGTTAATTCCGATACGCCCCAACCTGTTAAATCTTCGTTCGTCACGAAACGTAAATGTCGTTCCATCTTTTAGTGTGTCTTCCTGAGCTTGCTGGGGATTTGTATTAAACTGCTCGGCTGTTAATGGTCCCGGAATTCGAAAAAGATTACTAGTTGCCGTCAAGTGAACACCAAGTTTTGTTTGTTCACCTAACATGGAAACAATTCCTGTATTGATTAAAGCTCTTGTACTTGAGGAATGATTTCGCCATCCCCTAAAGTTTGTATTGCTTAGGTTAAGATAAAATCTTCCCGAACCAACAAACGCTCCGATATTGAAAGTTTCTTTTCTAAATCCAAAACTTCCAAAGGATGAATTGATATTAACGAAGGGCTGCTGAAAAGCTGTGTTTGATGTGATGTGAACAATTCCCCCTGCTGCATTTCCCCAAAGAGATGATGCGTTTGAACGAATCACTTCAATACGACCTACCGATGAGATATCTATCAAATCGAAAGATGTTCTTCCATCAGGTTCAGTTTCGGGGAAACCGTCTACAAGAACTCTGATACCCCGTGAAGTCCCTGCATTCGAGCGTTCTCCTGCACCCCTTGCACCGAAGCCGCGAATTGTAAGTCTTATATCTTGATTACCATACCGTGATTGTCCCAAAACTCCAGGGATTCCATTGAGTGCTTCGTCTATTCCATAGCCGCGGAGTCTATTGAGGTCGGCTCCATCTATCTGTGAAATAGCAAGGGGCGTTTCAATCCAGGATTCTGCAATCCGCGTGGCTGTGATTGTAATCGGTGCGAGTTGATACCTAATGCTATCATCATGCTGTGAAAATATTTGATTGAATACTGAAGCTGTAAGAATAGAGATTAACAATAGACGGTTCATAAATAACAAAATAAAGGTTGTTAAGGCAATAAAATATAAGTAAAGATAATAAATCATCAAAATCAGTAAGAAATTGTTTATTTTCTTCAAATGATTTTATTATATTGTCTAAACAATTTTACCCTAATTAACTGGTTCAATAATTAAAGGAAGAATTATGAAAAACATTCTCAGCACAATCTTAGTCGTTATTGGAATCTTGATGTCTATCCCCAATAAGATTTACGCTTGCACAAATCTCCTCGTAACCAAAGGCGCCTCAAAAGATGGCAGTACGATGATCACTTACAGCGCCGATTCATTCAATTTCTATGGCGAGCTTTATCACTTTCCTGCGGCAGTGTACCCCGATAATTCGATGGTCGATATTTATGAATGGGACACCGGGAAATTTTTAGGAAGAATAAAACAAGCGAAAGAAACCTACAATGTTGTCGGGAACATGAACGAACATCAGGTTTCTATCGGCGAGACGACATTTGGTGGAAGAGAAGGACTTCACAACACTAAAGGCATAATAGATTATGGAAGCTTGATCTATTTAACTTTACAGCGAGCAAAGACAGCACGTGAAGCGATAAAGATTATGAATGATCTTGTTACTGAATACGGCTATTGCAGCGAAGGTGAATCTTTTTCAATAGCTGACCCCAATGAAGTATGGATAATGGAATTGATTGGAAAAGGTGAAGGTGTAAAAGGTGCAAATTGGGTTGCGATTCGAATACCCGATGGATACATATCAGGTCATGCTAATGCGGCTCGCATTACGACATTCCCTTTAAACGATCCAAATAATTGTTTATATTCTTCTGATGTCATATCTTTTGCACGTGAAAAAGGTTGGTTCACCGGTAAAGATTCCGAGTTCAACTTTTCTGCAACTTATGCACCATTAGATTTCGGTGCTATTCGGTTTTGTGATGGACGTGTTTGGTCTATGTTCCGCCGCGTGAATAGTTCGATAGAGAAATATATTTCCTACATAAAAGGTGAAAGTTTAGAACGGATGCCTCTATACATTAAACCTGATAGAAAACTTTCTGTGCAGGATGCTCAGAATTTGATGCGTGATCATTTCGAAGGGACTGAGTTCGATATGACAAAAGGTGTTGCCGCAGGTCCGTACGGAATGCCGTACAGATGGAGACCATTAACATGGAAGTATGAAGGTCAAGATTATTTCAACGAGCGACCGATATCAACTCCACAAACTGGATTTTCGTTTGTAACGCAAGCCCGAGCTTTCCTTCCGAATGAGATTGGTGGAATTATTTGGTTCGGACTTGATGATACTTACATGACTGTTTACGTTCCAATGTACACATCAATAATAAAAGTGCCGTACAATTACCAAAAAGGTCTCGCCTCATTGGGTAAATTTAACTGGGAATCCGTATTCTGGGTTTTCAACTGGGTTTCAAATTTTGCTTATCCAAAATATTCACTTATCATCAACGACATTCAAACTGTTCAAGGTGAATTAGAAGGGATGTTTGCTTCACGACAAGAAACCATTGAGAAGACTGCACTTGCTCTATATAAAAATTCAAAAGGTGAAGCAGTAGACTATCTAACGAAGTATTCATGCGAGATGGGTGATCTCACTTACAAACGCTGGAAAAAATTAGGCGAAGATTTACTTGTGAAGTATATGGATGGCGTTGTGAAGGATGAATATTTCAAGCCAAAGAATGTTGGTTATCCTGATAATTTCAAGAAATATATTGTGCAGGAAGCCGGTGGTGCAATAAAAATGGTAAAACTACCCGGTGCCGATGAGACAGCATATAAGAATAACATTACCGAAGCGGATAAACTTTTAAAAGAAAAGAAATATGAGGAAGCAAAGAAATTGTATCAGAAAGCACTTGATCTCAAACCATCAGAGAACTATCCGAAGACTCAGATTGAGAAGATTACTAATCTGCTCAGTGAGATAGAGGAATTGTATAAAAAGAATTTTTCTAATTAAGAAGTTTGAACCATGATTTGCTTGATTAAAGGATTTCCTTGATGGTAAATTTAAAGCAAATCTATAATCTTGATGAAGCGTTTGCTTACTGTGCTTCAATTACCGAGGCACATTACGAAAATTTCCCGGTTGCATCCCTGTTTCTGCCTGAAGAAAAGCGGCCATACATCCAGGCAATTTATGCCTTCAGTCGAATTGCGGATGATTTTGCAGATGAGTTCAATCTCTCTCAGGATGAACGATTGTCGAAACTTAATGATTGGGAAGAAAAACTCAAACAATGTTACGAGGGAAATGCTGAACATCCGATTTTTATTGCCCTCCTAGAGACGGTAAAAAAGCTTGATATTCCAAGTGAACCACTCAAAGACCTGTTGAGCGCTTTTAAACGAGATGTTATACAGAAACGTTATGAAACCTTCGACGATCTTCTAAGCTATTGCAAATGTTCAGCGAATACAGTAGGCAGACTTGTGCTAATGATTTTTAATTATCGGGATGAAAAGCTTTTTGAATTATCAGACTTTATTTGTACTGCACTTCAGCTTACAAATTTTTGGCAAGATATAAGCGTTGATATAGAGAAGGATAGAATGTATGTTCCGATTGAGGATATAGGAAGATTCGATTACGGTTTGGATAAATGGAATAATGGAATCCGCCTACGGCGGATGGATGATGGATTTCGGAAATTGATGAAGTTCGAGATTGAGCGAACGAGAGAGTTGTTTTACAAAGGTGCAGAGTTACCATCTTTAGTTGCAAAAGATTTACAACTCGAATTAAAACTCGTGTGGTTTGGAGGCATGGCGATCCTTAAACTAATTGAAAAAAATAATTATGATATTTTGAGCAAAAGCCCGAAGTTACGAGCTTTCGACAAATTCATGATTTTGTTGCGTGGATTGTTGATTAATGATTTGCGATATTACAAAAGAAAACGTCCGAAGAAAGAGCCGTGGGATCTGACTTAGCTATACCATCGACAATTGAATTGAATCCGCCTAAGGCGGAAAGCAAATCAAGCTTTTATTTTTCATTCTCCTTTCTCCCAAAGGTTAAAAGAGACGCCCTGAAAACCGTTTATTCATTTTGCCGGATTACAGATGATTTAGTCGACAATGAAAAAGATATCAATAGTAAAACTGAAGTCCTTCAGAAGTGGAAGAACGAATTAGAGTCAGCGCTCACAGGGGAATCGAATTATCAAATTCTTAATCAACTCAATGCGGTCGCAGTAAAGTTTCATATCCCGGTCGTTCATTTCCATGAGCTTCTCAAGGGTGTTGAGATGGATTTAGTTAAGAATCGATATGAAACCTTCGAGGAGTTGAAAGAATATTGCTACCTTGTCGCTTCTACAGTTGGTTTGATGAGCTTAGGAATTTTCGGACCTCGAAACGAGAAAACAAAAGAGTATGCTATCAACTTGGGAATCGCTCTTCAACTGACAAATATAATACGTGATGTTGGAATCGATGCGAAATACGGAAGAATTTATCTTCCACAAGAGGATTTACGAAAGTTTAGTTATTCAGAAGATGAGCTGTTATCATATCGCTATACAGATTCCTTTCGAAAGTTGATGGAATTCCAGACACGTCGTGCAGAAGATTTTTTTCAGAAAGCACAAGAGTCACTGCCCACAGAAGATAAACGAATAATGTTTGCTGCGAAAATCATGGAGAGGATTTACTACCATACACTGCAACATATTCGAGAAGCAGATTACAACGTATTCGATAAAAAAGTTACTATTCCGCGCTCAATTCAGTTTCTGATCGCTGTGAAATATTGGATAAAGCTGAGAGTGTTTGGGATATGAGATTGAGCGGGGAGTGTTGAGCATAGAGCGTAGAGCTTAGAGCACAGAGTGAAGAACATATGAAAAGCAGGTATGGCGACATTTAGTAGAATCATACTAACATCCGACATCGGATATCCGAAATCGGACTGTTCTTTAATAAACCTACATCTATATCCAGGAACAAAAAACCTAAATCCCAAATCTCTATGTTTGATGTTATAATAATCGGCGGTGGACTTAGCGGACTTGCTGCTGCTGTTAAACTTTCATTAGCTGGCGCTAATGTTGTCATTTACGAGCAAGCGCCACGATTAGGCGGGAGATGCTACTCGTATATTGATGAGACGACCGGAGATGTCGTCGATAATGGGCAGCATGTACTTCTTGGTGCTTACCATAATCTATTACATTACTTAGACCTCATCGGGACGAGGCGATTCCTGAAGAATGAACCAAAGCTAAGCATGACATTTCATCATCCTGAGAATGGGAGAGGGAAGTTTGAGATCTCTTCGCTTCCTAAACCACTACATCTAACTGCTGGTATGTTGAGGTTCAAACTTCTTTCATTCAAAGAACGTCAGCGATTGTTAAAGGTTGGATTGGAATTGAATAAATGGAACGATGATTTAGAGAAAAAACTCCGATCTTTGAGCATTGAGCAGTGGCTAATCAGATTGAAGCAATCGGAAGAAGCGAGGAAATGTTTGTGGTATCCGATTGCTGTTTCGGCAATGAATGAAATCCCTGAGAAAGCATCGGCATTATTATTTGCACGATCGCTAAAAGCAGCATTCCTTGGAAAAAAATCTGATTCTGCGATACTCATCCCGACTATTGGACAATCAGAGTTGTATGTTTACGAGGCACAAAAATTGATTGAAAAGCATCACGGTAAGATTTATCTAAACAGCGAGGTTGAATCGTTGGAAGTGAAGGAGAATAAAATTATTGGAGTGATTCTCAAGGATGGGAATCTGATTCGGGCGAAAAATGTCATCAGCACAATTATGCCTCATGCACTCACAAAGCTGATTCCAAATCCTTTGAAGAAAGAGCAACCATTTTCTTTGCTTGATAAATTCGAGACATCGCCTATAGTTTCAATAAATCTCTGGTTCGATAAAGAGTTTATGGATGTTGATTACATCGGTTTAATTGATAGAAACTTACAGTGGATTTTCAATCGGAGAAAACTGATGAATGAGTCTGCTTTGGTTGGAAAGTCAACTAGTTACATCACTGCTGTTATCAGCGCAGCATATAAATTGGTTAACCTTCCCAAAGAAGAACTTATTACACTTGCACTCAAAGATATTCATGATACATTTCCAGAAAGCAGAAAAGCAAAGTTGCTTCATTCAGTAATAATTAAAGAGAAGCGAGCGACAATTTCAGCAACAAACGAGGTTGAACAATTACGACCATCCCCGGGTACACCGATAGAGAATTTTTATTTAGCAGGCGACTGGACAAACACCGGTTTGCCTGCAACGATTGAAGGGGCGGTAATAAGTGGATTTAAAGCGGCTGAGATGGTTAAATCATGACCATGTTGTTTCTTAGTGTGTAACTGTCCTAAAAGTCTTTGTGAACCTTAGTGTTTTTCTTTTCATTATTTACCACTAAGGTCACTAAGTTCACTCAGAAGCACTAAGCAATTTTTTCATGTTCAGCGGCACGAATATCGAAAAGATATCTCCAAACTAATAAACCTGTTGCGAGGAATATCGCACTATTCACTACGAACACATACGTCAGCCCGTAATTGCCAGCTATCATTCCACCAAGAAGAGGACCTATCATATTTCCAAAGACTGTGAGACTCAATGCAACTCCGATCATTCCGCTCTTACGTTCGTCAGGTGAACGCAGACTCGTTAAAGAATATAGAGCATGAAGAATTCCGCCTCGAACAAATCCAAGTGCCGCTCTTAAAATTCCTAACGTTATTAATCCCGGAACAATCATGTGTAAGCTGTACGCTACACCTGTTCCGGTGAGCGCGATTATGAGATTTTGTTTGTAGCCAAGTCGGTCATTTCTCCTTCCCCACCATGGTGAAGATATCACCATAAAAATTCCGGATATCGCAATCGTAATACCGGTTAGAGTTGATACATATTTTGTAGTTGATTTGAATGTCTCGATGAACAATGCAAATATTGGCTCTATCATTAAAGCTGCGAGTTGTGAAAGAATAATTGTAATGGCAACAATTCTGAGCTGCTTCTCGGTAAACATAAATCTGAAATTATGAGAAACCTTGAGTATTTTTTTGTTTTCGGATAGATTCCTGACTTCATAAACAAATTTGATAATCACAAAACCGCCTGCAAAACATAAACCCGCTGTGATGAAAAATATCTCCCGATAACCGATCACGTCAGCTAAGAATCCACCGATCGCAGGTCCTAACATTGTCCCACCGGCAGTTGCCGATTGAAGCACACCGAGTGAATAACCGGTATGCTCTTTCGGTGTGGAAGTGGAAACAAGAGCAAGCGCCGATGCAATAAAACCGCTAATTGCACCTTGAAGCATCCGAAATAATAAAAGTTGATAGACGTCTTGTGAAAAGCCAACTAATATTTGTGATAACCCAAGCCCAAAAATTGCGCGGACAACCATTAATTTCTGACCATGTTTGTCGCCCATTGAACCCCAAAATGGGGTAGCGATAAATGCAGTTAAGAATGGACCCGCAAAGACTAATCCACTCCAGCGTGCTACTTCATCAGGATTAGTTACGCCAAGCTCACGTATGTAGAAAGGGAGGAAAGGTACGACTAAATTCATACCTATCATGGCTACAAATTGAGTTCCCCACAGAACGTATAGATTTTTTTTCCAGTATTCCATTTATGCTTGAACAAGATACAAAAATACTTATTTTTTTGATAAATACACAACTCCATCGAATGCTTCTCTATTATATTGGTGTTTTGGATTTTAATTTTTCTGAATTAACGCTCAATCATTGGGGTGGATTGTTATATCTTTCGTTGAGGGCATCAATCTTTGCGTATCTTCTGTGGTATAGTGACCGAATTGGTTTAAGTGTTTGCATAAGGTTATGCTTTTTAATATATTTAATCTGATTTTATATTGTATCTTTTTTTGACGAATAATGAGAGCTTGCCCGCGCTACGAGTCGTAGACCGCAGGCGGGCTGGCAGAACGGTTCAGTTCTATCTTTAAATCTGGTGGGTTCGCCTAATGGTATGGCAGTTCCGCACAAGTGTTCGACTGGAGAGCTAGGCTAATGGTAAGTCACCGGTCTTGAAAACCGGCGTCCGAAAGGACTTGGGGGTTCAAGTCCCTCGCTCTCCGCCAAACTACGTTCCCCTAAAAGGGGGAACTTCGTTTTGCAGGCAAGCAGATTATCGAGTCCATAAAACATGTATTTAGGAATACATTGCATGGAACACAATATTAGTCAATGAGATTGTTCAGTATGCCAAAATGTTATGTTTATATTCTGAGAAGTTTAATAAAAGATTTCATCTACATCGGATCAACCAATAAATTGGATCGCAGGCTGTTAGAGCATAATAGTGGATTGGTACAATCAACCAAAGCGTACAGACCATTTAAGATTGTTGCATACATAGCTGTTCAAACAGAGCGAAGGGCTAGAGAGTTAGAGAAATATTTCAAAACTGGGTCAGGTAAAGCGATACTAAAGAAGCGAATTATAGCTGACGAAGTCACACGCAGTGAGACGTAGTCAGCCCTAGCTCTCCGCCAAACTACGTTCCGCAAAAAGTGGAACTTCGTTTGGCAAGCAAAACTACGTTCCCCTAAAAGGGGGAACTTCGTTTGGCAAGCAAAATATTTT
>JASEHD010000071.1 GCA_030019075.1 Bacteroidota bacterium | reverse complement strand
TTTGTGTTAATTCATTAAAGATACCAATTTTTGTCATTTTGCGTAACATCAGTTACTTAATTCAAAGTAAAGGAACCTTATGAAACATTTAATCACATTCATTATGCTGACTGCTTTTGTGATTTTACTTGTGACCTCTGCATTCACACAAGAAAAAACAGAAAAAGTAAAAAAAGCGCCTAACAAGTATGTTGGAGTAAAAGGATGCTCGATGTGTCACAAAACGGACGCTAAGGGTAACCAACTAAAAGTATGGAGTGAATCTGCCCATGCAAAAGCATTCACGACATTGACTTCCGAAGCATCGGCAAAAATCGCGAAAGAAAAAGGTTTGAAAAAACCAGCTTCTGAATCGCCAGAATGTCTATCGTGCCATGCGGTTACAGCCGATGTAAAATTGCTCGATAAAACTTTCGATGTAAAAGAAGGTGTAACATGCGAATCATGTCACGGTGCAGGGTCAGCATACAAAACTATGGCAGTCATGAAAGATAAAGCGAAGGCAATCGCGGCTGGTATGACTGAATATAAGGACGAGGCAGCTATTGAGAAACAATGCATAACTTGCCATAACGATAAAAGCCCAACATACAAAGAGTTTAAGTTTAAAGAAATGTGGGCTAAGGTTAAGCATGCAGCAAAGAAATCAGAACCAAAGTAATAAATACATTTAACAATCATAAAAATAGTTACCCCGCCAGTAAAGCGATCGGATAGTCGCTCTCGGCTGGCGGGGTTTTTATTGTATTGCAGTACGAATGAAAACTTTATTTTTCTTTTTATTTACTATTCCTTTCTTCTGGGCAACAACTTTATTTGCTCAATCGAATACAGATTGTTTTTCCTGCCATAGCGATAATTCTCTATCGATGGAAAAGCGAGGGAAGCAGATTCCTCTATTTGTCGATGAATCATCGTACAACAAATCTGTTCATCAACAGTTAAGCTGCGTTGACTGCCATGAGGGATTCAAAGCAGACGATATTCCCCACAGAAAAAAAATTAAGCCGGTTAATTGTTTAACCTGCCATGATGATGTTCCATCGAAACATGTATTTCATCCCCAGTTGGCTAAGTCTATTTCTGCTGGTGAAACACCGGCAGCTGCGTGCAGCGATTGCCACGGTAAACATGATATCGTCTCTTCGAAGCTGCCAACTTCAAAATTTCATGAATCAAAAGCTTCAGAGTCTTGTGCGGAATGTCATTCGGACGTAAAGGAAAAATTTATTTCTTCAGAACACGGTCGTGCCTTGGCGGAGGGAGTCAAAGACGCACCCAATTGCCTGACTTGTCATCGTCATGAATTATCTAACCTTAACGGAATCCGCGATTCGTTAACATATAAAACGGCTCAAGAAAAAATGTGTCTCTCCTGTCATCTCGACAATCCTGATGTGCGGGCAAGAACTTCGCCGTCGGCGGGCTTCATTGCTGCTTATGAGAAAAGCATACATGGCTATGCACTGCATCATGGAAATGCAAATGCGGCAAACTGCGTTGATTGCCACGGAAGTCATGATATGCAAAAAAGTTTTACGCCGACTGCTCAAGTTAATAAACTGCATATATCAGAGACATGCTCGAAATGCCATGCCGATATCGCTAAAGAGTATAATGAAAGTATACATGGAACTGCGCTAGTTAAAGGCGTAAAAGATTCACCAGCTTGCACCGACTGTCACGGAGAGCATGAAATATTACAGCATAACGATCCACGCTCGCGGGTTGCGGCAACAAATGTTTCAGTTCAGGTTTGTTCGCCATGTCATAGCTCGTTAAAGCTCTCAGAAAAATATGGTGTTGCAAGTGGGCGCTCAGAGTCGTTTTCGGATAGTTACCACGGACTTGCCGTTAAAGCCGGCTCTGTTGAAGTAGCTAACTGTGCAAGCTGCCACGGTGTTCATAACATAAAACCATCCAGCGATTCGACGTCGATGATCTCGAAAGCAAACCTCGTGGCAACCTGCGGTAAATGTCACCCGGGTGCAAATGAGCGCTTTACTATTGGCTCTGTTCACAGCACTACCACCAGCAAAGAAGAACCGCTTCTTTATTGGATTGCTACTATTTACATTAGCTTGATTATAGCTACAATCGGTGGAATGTTTTTCCACAATCTCCTCGATTTTATAAAGAAGTCGAAGCGGAAGCTGATGATGCGACGCGGTCTGATGCAGGAAGAGCATCATGGTACACGAATGTACCTTCGCATGGCGCTCAACGAACGAATCCAACACGCTGCATTGTTCACAAGTTTTATTACTCTCGTTTTAACCGGTTTTGCATTGAAATTCCCGGATGCGTGGTGGGTTGCTCCGATTCAAAGTATTAGTCCATTGATGTTTGAGATCAGGGGTATTGCGCATCGCACGGCTGCTGTCATTATGGTACTTGCAAGCTTATATCATATCTACTATCTATTTGCTGTTCCACGCGGAAAACAACTGCTCAAAGATTTATTACCGACACATAAAGACATTAAAGATTTCATCGGTGTATTTGAATACTATTTCGGACTCTCTAAATCGAAACCGAAGTTCGGCAGGTTCAGTTACATCGAAAAAGCTGAATACTGGGCGTTGGTTTGGGGAACAATTGTTATGACAGTAACCGGAATAATTCTCTGGTTCGATAATACTTTTATGGGACTCCTCACAAAATTGGGTTGGGATGCTGCCCGCACCATCCATTACTATGAAGCGTGGCTCGCAACTCTTGCAATTATAGTCTGGCATTTTTATTTTGTCATATTCAATCCCGATGTGTATCCGATAAATCTCGCATTCTGGAAAGGAACACTGACTGAGGAAGAAATGATGGACGAGCATCCACTTGAATTAGAAAAAATAGCACAAGAAGAATTTATTTCTGAGTCGACAGAATTACAAGATTTGACTGCTGAAAAACAAAACGAGCTGGTGAAGTAGTTTCATGATGTTGCACAATATGGCATATCTCCGGATTGTTTTAATATCGTTCATCATAGCTTTTAGCGGATTTGCCGATAGTGCTGCACAAGAAAACAGTGATTGTTTTGGATGCCATAGCGATAAGGGATTGAAAGGCACACACCGAAGTAAAACTATTTCGGTGTTTGTTGACGAGAAGAAATTTTCTGATGCAATTCACGGTTCGCTTACTTGTATCTCTTGCCACACCGATTTGGAAGGAAAAGAATTTCCGCATGACGATGATTTACAGACTGTTAATTGCGGTGTTTGCCATTCATTGGAACAGGAGTTTCATGAAAAATCTCTTCACGGCAAGGCACTTGTGAAAGGTGACCCTCTGGCACCACGCTGCTACGATTGCCACGGAAAGCATGATATATTATCTGCTAAGAATCCGAACTCTCCGATTGCACCATTGAAGGTACCGTTCTTATGCGGGAAGTGTCATCAGGAAGGCGCGTCGGTTCAGAAACAGCGAACGATTCATCAAGACCATATCATCGAAAATTACTCTGAGAGTATTCATGGTCAGGGCTTGCTTAAAAAAGGATTAATTGTTGCACCCAATTGCGCCTCATGTCATACAGCACACTCGATTCTTCCCCACACAGATCCAGCGTCATCAATTTCTCGGGAAAATATAGCAGCTACCTGCGCAATGTGCCATGCTGAAATCGAAGCTGTCCACCGTAAAGTAATCAAGGGTGAGTTATGGGAAAAACAAGAGCACATATTGCCTGCCTGTGTGGATTGTCATCAGCCGCATAAAGTTAGAAAAGTATTTTATGATCAGGGCATGGCAGATAAAGATTGTATGCGATGTCACGATAAAACCGAGATCAAATCTTCTAAAGATAACCGATCGCTCTACATAAAATACACCGACTTGAAGCTCTCGCGTCACTTGAATATATCGTGCAGCCAATGTCATTCAGAGGTGAATGCCTCGCATGTCCGACCATGCGATTCGATAACGAAAAAAGTTGATTGTGCTTCTTGCCATGCAGAAGTTGGAACACAATATTTAAAAAGCACACACGGACAATACTTTGCTAAGAATGATCCGAATGCGCCAACTTGCAAAGAATGCCATGGAATGCATGGTGTTCTCGGGAAAACAGATCCCAAATCACCAACGTTTCCAACAATTGTTCCTTCTCTGTGCGCTCGATGTCATCGGGAAGGACAAAAAGCGGCAGTTCGATACACGGGAAGTCAACATGAAATCATCGAACATTATACTGAAAGTATTCACGGCAAAGGATTAATGAAGAGTGGATTGACAGTTACTGCAATGTGTACCAACTGTCACACCGCACACAGTGTTTTACCTCATGCCGATTCCGCTTCGAGCATCAACACAAAAAACATTCCTGCAACCTGCGGCAAGTGCCACCACGGTATCGAGGAACAATTTGAGCAAAGCATTCATGCAAAACTTGTGGGGGAAACTGAAAAACAATTACCAGTTTGCGCCGATTGCCACAGTGCGCATACTATCCGTCGTGCCGATGAAGATGGATTCAAGATTGATATCATGCAGAAGTGCGGTCGATGCCACGAGGATATAGCAAAAACTTATTTTGATACTTATCACGGAAAAGTATCTCAGCTTGGATATACAAAAACTGCAAAGTGTTACGACTGCCACGGTGCCCACGATATTCTACCAATGTCTGATCCGAAATCTCATTTAAGTCGTGAGAATGTTGTTGGAACATGCCAGAAGTGTCATCCCGGCGCAACAAGAAGATTTGCCGGTTACCTAACACATGCAACACATCACGACCCTGATAAATACCCATTTCTTTTCTGGACGTTCTGGGGTATGACGGCGCTTTTGATTGGAACTTTTGTCATCGGTGGAATACATACACTTCTCTGGCTTCCGCGTGCATTGAAGATGCAGCATCAATTAAAAGCTGCTGCAAAAAAGAAAGTCGAGACTACGATTAAGAAACTCATTAAGGATAAAGAGAACGATGGAAATATCAACAACTAACGCGGGCGAAAAAGAATATCTCCGTTTCTCACGGCTCAATCGGACTCTTCATGTTTTCATGATCGTTAGTTTCATTAGCTTAGCGTTAACAGGCATGACACTCAAGTTTTCTTATACTGGTTGGGCTGTGGTTCTTTCACGTTTCTTTGGCGGCTTTGAAACTGCCGGTTTTATCCACCGTTTTGCTGCGGTAATAATGTTTGGAATTTTCTTCACTCATCTTTATGATCTTATCCGCAGGAGGCGAACAGAGTTTGGCACATGGAAAAATCTCATCTTTGGTCCCAATAGTATGCTGCCAAACAAGAAAGACTTCCATGACTTCATCGGAAATATGAAATGGTTTTTAGGTCGTGGTCCAAGACCGAAATATGGTCGCTGGACATATTGGGAAAAGTTCGATTATCTTGCAGTTTTTTGGGGAATGTTCGCTATTGGCTCAACGGGATTGATGCTTTGGTTCCCGGAAATCTTCACACTTGTTTTTCCAGGATGGCTGATCAATGTTGCAACAATCATCCATAGCGACGAGGCGCTATTGGCAACCGGATTTATTTTCACGGTGCATTTTTTTAACACGCATCTTCGTCCAGAAAAATTTCCGATGGATATTGTCATCTTCACCGGTCGGATGACGCTTGAGGAATTCAAGCACGACAAGCCAGCGGAGTACGAAGCACTTGTGAAAAATGGTGCGCTTGAGAAATATCTTGTTGAACCTTACCAACCAATCGTAATTCGGGCTGTCCGTATATTCGGTTGGATTGCGTTAGAGATCGGTTTCAGTATAACCATTTGGATTATTTACGCAATGATTTTTGCATATAGATGATAAGGTATTTTTATAAATAGATAGGCGGTAAACATGGATAAGATAAAAGAGAAGAAAAGGATATTCCCAAGCTCGTTCTACAACCCGATCTCGATATTCGGTGCAGGATTGGCAATAGTAAGTTTTGCAACAATTATATTTTTGACATTCATTGAGTTGATTCAGTCAAAATCTCCGGCATATATAGGAATCATTTCTTATATAATCGTTCCGATATTTCTCATTTTCGGATTGATGCTTATTCCGTTTGGTTATATGCGTGAGAAAAAGAGAAAGAAGCGTGGAATGCCTGCGAGCCGGATGTCTTTCATACTCGATCTAAACGATGTTGAACATCGCAGAGCTTTCACGCTTTTTGGAACAGCAACTATTATCCTTCTACTCTTCACCGCTTACGGAAGTTATAGAACATTCGAGTGGACAGAATCGGTCGAGTTTTGCGGAACAACATGTCATTCTGTTATGGAACCAGAACATACTGCATATCAAAACTCACCCCACGCTCGCGTGAAGTGTGTTGAGTGCCACGTTGGCTCGGGTGCGGGATGGTATGTTCGCTCTAAGTTATCCGGTGCATATCAGGTCTATTCAGTGATTGCGAATGCTTATTCAAAGCCGATTCCTACACCGATTCATAATTTACGCCCCGCTCAGGGAACGTGCGAGCAATGCCATTGGCCCTCACATTTTTCAGGTGAAAAAAAATATGTCAACGCTTATTTTAAATCTGATGAAGCAAACACACGCTGGACACTTGGACTTTTAATGAAAATCGGAAGTGGAACTTCGGGCAGAGTTCCCACGAGCGGTATCCACTGGTCAATGAGTATTGCAAATGAAATTACATATGTTGCTACCGATAATCAGAGGCAGGTCGTCCCTTGGGTGAAGAGTCGAAATAAGAAGACAGGTGAAGAAGTTGAATATATCTCGACCGATACACAACTATCATCCGATGAACTGAAAATATTGGAAAATCGAACAATGGACTGCATAGATTGTCACAACCGTCCATCACACATCTATCGCCCACCTGTCCGCATCGTTGATCAAAGTCTTGCATCTAATAATATTGACACGGAACTTCCGAACGTGCGAACTGCTTCGATTCAAGCTATTATGAAGCCATATCAAACTACCACAGCAGCGATGGATAGTATTCCGATTATGATGGATAAATTTTATCGCGAACAATATCCAGTAATTTATGACCAGAAGAAAGTGTTAATCGCACAGGCAGCGGAAGAATTGAAAATACAATTCCAAAAAAATATTTTTCCATCTATGAAAGTAAATTGGAAAGCATATCCAAACAACATTGGACACATGACAAACCAAGGATGCTTCCGATGCCACGATGGGAAACATGTTAGTTCAACAGGTAAAGTTATTTCTAAAGATTGTAACATTTGTCATACTATCCTTTACCAAGGAACTGAACCCCAACCAAGTTCGTTAAGTGTACAAGGGCTTGATTTCCAGCATCCGGAAGATATCGGGGATGCGTGGAAAGAAATGAATTGTATAGAATGTCATGCTAATTAGCGTATAGCCTGATATAAGGATGGTTGTTAATCCTGAAACATATATTTTAAATTGAATCAATCACTAAATAGAAAAATATAAAAGTTATGGATTTAGGTCATGTAAGTATATTAATCGCATTCTTCGCATCGCTCGGTGCGACGGTTGCATTTATCAGAAATGAACAAACAAAGCTTCGGGCGGTGCAAATCGGTCGGCAGAAAATTGCTTCTCGTTTATATTATGCTTCAGTAGCTGTAAGCTTGATTGCATCTGCAATATTGTGGTATGCTTTCTTCACACATCAGTTTCAATACTCATATGTAAACGGCTACAGCTCGAAAGACCTTCCGTTGATTTATTTAATTTCCGCCTTCTGGGGAGGGCAGGAAGGAACGTTTCTTCTCTGGGCTTTATTTGTCGGTTTGATGGGATTATTCTTTCTCAAAAAATCAAACGGAGACGACAACTACGCAATGGCAGTTGTGAGCGCTTTCTCGGCATTCCTCTATCTTCTTTTGTTAATAAAAAGCCCGTTTGAATTGATCACGCCTATACCACTCGACGGAAGAGGTTTGAACCCGTTGCTTCAGGATCCGTGGATGGCAATTCATCCTCCGATTCTCTTTGTAGGTTATGCCGCAGCTACTTTTCCGTTCACTCTTGTTATCTCTGGATTAGCGAGAAGAAAATACGATCACTGGATTAATTCCGGTTTTTCGTGGACGCTTTTTGCTTCTGTTTCCTTAGGTGCCGGCATCATAATCGGCGGATTCTGGGCTTACGAAGTTCTTGGCTGGGGCGGTTATTGGGGGTGGGATCCGGTTGAAAACTCATCTCTTGTTCCCTGGATAGTTATGCTCATTTCGATTCACGGACTCGTTGCGTTCAAAGCAAAAGGGTCGCTTCAACGAACAAATATGTTTTTAGCCATCACCACATTTATTCTTGTGTTGTATGCAACATTTCTAACACGCAGTGGCGTGCTTGCAGATTTTTCGGTTCACTCATTCGTAGATTTAGGAATCAACAATTATTTGATAGGCGTGATGGTGGCAAGTATTGCATTGGGATTTGGTTTGTTGGCAACACGGTTTAGTGAAATCAAATCTCCGAAAGTAGATTTGTCAAGTTTGAATAGAGAATTATTACTTCTATTGAGCATGTGCGTTTTGGGCGCGGCTGCGTTGTTCACGTTCGTTGGAATGTCGTCCCCAATCATCACCGGTTTATTAGGCAAAGCTTCGCAGGTTGATATATCTTTCTACAACAAAGTGAATCTTCCGGTTGCAATAGCTATTGCTTTACTGTTAGGAATCACTCCGTTCATGAGCTGGGTGGAGGATAAGAAATTAATTTTCTTAAAAAGATACTCGATGCCATTTGCGCTGACAGCACTTTCATGCGTTATCGCCTATGTTGCTGGAGTAACATCGTTCACATTGTTATTGTTTGTTGGCGCTTCAGCTTTCGGTCTTATTTCTAATGTGATAATAACATTCAGGCAGTATCGTTCCGGCTGGCTGAATATCGGTGGACCGCTCTCACACATTGGGGTTGCTTTAATGCTGATTGGTATTGTAGGATCGGGCAATTTTGACGAATCGACACAGTTGATTTTAAAACAGGGCGAGCCGCAAGCCGCGTATGGATATAATTTTACATTTAAAGGAATTCCAAACCCCGATGCGCTGAAACCAATAATGGAAATTGAAGTCTCGGATGGAAAGAATACATTCACCGCATACCCGAAATTGTATTTTAGTCAGATAAATCAAGCGGTGATGCGAGAGCCGGATATTAAAGTATTACCTCTGAAGGATTTGTACATATCTCCACTTGAATTGAAAGCTGATGAGCATCAACATCAACATAACCCGATGATCGAGATTACAAAAGGTGAAACGAAAGAGATGTTAGGTTATAAAATCACTTTCACAAAATTCGATGTCGGTCAACATGCTGATATGGGTGCAATGTCGGTCGGTGCGGTCTTGGATATTAATGCAGATGGAAAAGAGCATCAGGTGGTACCTTTATTGACTTTCGGAGAGAATAATGAACGGCGACCAATTCCCGCTGATATACCAACTTTAAAAGGTTACGTTGATCTGGGAATGAAGCCGCACGTTACTTTGAACGCTTTGAGTGTTGAGGAGAAAAAAATTATTTTGGAATTTCATGGTTTCACTGAACCGCACGAAGAGCCGCAAGCCGTTCAGGAACTCGTAGTAGATGTCAGCATCAAACCATTGATGATGGTAGTGTGGACAGGTGTTGTGTTGATACTCGTCGGTTCTATTATCGCATGGCGGAGAAGAGCGATTCAAAAAGCAGCATAATGATTTAGAAAGCTGTACACAATAGTAAAATTTGGAAGCCCTGCCGATATTCGGTGGGGTTTTTAATTTACTCAGCGTTCTCTGCGTCCCCGCCTGCTGCGGGCAGGTCTGCGTTGAGATTTTTCACCGCGGAGGAAACTTTGAATTTAACAATATCCTTATTACTTTATACAACAAAAATTTTTATTTTAATTAGACTTAACACAAAAACAATAATTGACTAATGTGCGGAATCAGCGGGATTTCTCCCGCCATCCTTCGACTTCGCTCAGGATGTTGGGATCAACTTCGGCTACTGTCTTGATCTGTGCGTAATTGTTCAGCCGATCTTGTAACAAAGCCAATCTCGGTAGCCGCACCCTTCACGGGTGTGTATCGCTGAGAACGCAGACTTAAAGTCTGCGGCTACCAATATTTTGAATTAAGTATTTTTCTTTTTACTTTATACAAACAAATTTGTGTAAAACGGACTTAATATAATAACTCGTTACAATGGAACCATTTACAGCAGACAAGCTACTATTAAGAAGCGTTGAGTGGAAAACACTCATTCCGATATTAGGGAAAGCAAATAGGGCTTTGGCAAACTATAACGGAATTCTTTATGCCTTGCCTAATCCGGCTGTTCTCTTATCACCTCTTACAACTCAAGAAGCAGTACTCTCTTCACGCATAGAGGGAACACAGGCAACATTTGGAGAAGTATTAAAGTATGAAGCTGGAGGTGAAATAGTCGAGGAAAGAAAACGCCACGATATACAAGAAATTATTAATTACAGGAAAGCTCTTCGTAAGGCAGAAATTGTGTTAAAGGATAAGCCGTTCCATTTGAACTTACTCCTTATCTTGCACGATATTCTTCTTGATAGTGTCCGCGGACGTGATAAGCAAAGAGGGCACTTTCGGAAGATTCAGAATTGGATCGGGAAACCGGGATGTAAAATTGAAGAAGCAGATTTCGTTACGCCGGAACCGCTTCAAGTATTGGATCTCATGGATAATTGGGAAAAATATTATCATGCCGAAGAAGCCGATCCTCTGGTGCAGCTTGCAATTGTCCATGCGCAATTCGAGATCATACATCCTTTCTTGGATGGGAATGGACGCATCGGACGAATTATTATTCCGTTGTTCTTGTACGAGCGCGAAGTTCTAACAAAACCGATGTTCTATATCTCTTCTTATTTAGAAAAACACAGGGATGAATACATCGAGCGCCTCAGGGACCTTCAGAATCCTGGGAACTGGGAGAAATGGATTGCGTTTTTCCTTAGAGCAGTTAAAGAACAATCAGAAGAAAACACTAAAATAGTGCGACAAATCCTGAAGCTATATGAGCAAATGAAAGAGAGAATCATAACGTTAACGCACTCACAGTATGCAGTACCGCTGCTTGATCATTTATTCAAGCACCCGATTTTTGCCAGCAGCGCATTGACGATTCACAAAGCAATGCCCAGTGCACCGATGGTGATGACATTGTTGAAGAAACTGAAAGATGACGGGATTCTGAAAATTCTTCGCGAAGGAAGCGGCCGTCGCCCACAAATTCTCGCTTTTACCGAACTGGTTAATTTGTGCGAAGGGAAGAAAGTGGTGTGAAATGATCGCAAAGAAGTTTTTTGTCTCTGATGAAGTGATTGTACGACGGATGGACGCTAAGGGAACGTATATTTTGAATTAAGTAATTTGCTTCTTACTTTATACAACAAATTTTGTATTAAATAGACTTAACACAAAACAATAAGCTAACAACTAACAACCAATAACTCATAACTATTAACTAAATAATTAGCGTAGCTTCGGCTACTGTCTTGTCTTAAAAACCTGAGAACTTTTATTGCACGCAAGATGGAAGTCAGCCACGCCCGAAAGGGCGCGGACTGATGTTTTCTTTGCGTGCGGGTACTCTCAGGTACCTTAAGACAGAGGAGCGTTAGATTCGCGCCTTTGTTTTGTACTTGAGCCAAACAGCACTGTAGGGATAGCCGCTTGTAACAAGACACACCGAAGCTCCAAGAATTTTTCTATGGAGCGATATGCAAAACCTATATAATGATCTTATTCAGCTTCTTCAAAAAGATGAGCGCTTCACTGTTGAAGGCAAACTGCTCAAGAATACCGTCATTGAAGCCAGCTTACAACTTGATCCAGTGTTAATGAAATTGCTATTATCTCATGAGTCTCTAAAGAAGAATTTCTTCAAGGATGTTGACGGTATATTAGTTTTTGATAAAATTAAATTCCAGAAGTTTGTAAGTAACAAATCCTTTCTTCCGGATTCCTATACTGCTTTCAGCAATAAAATCGGTTTAACAGTTGATGATGAATTTATTTCTGAAAACAAAGATGTAGCTCTCTCCTGGCCTCACAAAGATTGTGTTCTCGAAGGTGGGCAAACCAAAGAAGATGAAAAACGGGATGAAATATTTTGGAACGAAACATTAGCACCTGATGAGATTGACCGTTTACTCTCCCCCAAAGTTTTCACTAATTTAAAAAAATACGATGGTAAAGGCGAACACAAAGTAACAGATATAACACTTGAAGACAATCTTATAATTAAAGGCAACAACCTTCTAGTTCTTACTTCATTACTAGAAGTTTATCGCGGTGCTGTTAGTTTTGCTTATTTTGACCCGCCCTATAACACTGAGAGTGACACATTTCTGTACAATGATAGTTTCTCTCACTCCGCTTGGCTAACATTCATGAAAAACCGGTTGAGAGCTACGAGAGATTTGTTAAAAAGAGAAGGTGTTTTATTTATCAATATCGGTGATGAAGAAGTTCACTATCTTAAAATATTGTGTGATGAGGTTTTTGGCAGAAATAACTTTGTAAACACAATTGCACGAGTTGCAAAAACTGCAAGCAACAAAGGGACTCATTTCGCTCCCTCAATTGACTTTGTTTTGTGTTATGCAAAAGACATTAGTTTTCTACCGGAATTTTATGACGAAGTAGATGAAAGTCTCTATAAGAAAATTGAGACAACAGGACGCCGTAAAGGTGAAAGATATAGGGATGATGTTGCACTTTTTCAATCGTCGTTAGATTCTAGACCAAATCAAAGATATTTCATTGAATGTCCTGATGGTAGCTTTGCAATACCTCCTGGTGAAACAATACCTATAAAAAAAGAAGATGGTGCAAAAGTAATACCGTCAGAAAAAGATGGAGTTTGGCGTTGGTCAGTTGATGATGGTTATTTCAAAAATAAACAGTTACTTGTTTTTAAAGAGACAAAAACTTCTCCGTTACTTAATTAAAACGGCAAACAATCAAAGTGGAACATCTACACAAAGAGTTATCTATCCGACAGAAAAGAAACGGGAACAAAACCACGAAATTTCTTTGACGAGTTTATCAATCGTAAAGGCGCTGATTATATAAAAAAATTGGGAATTGAGTTTAGCTATTCAAAACCTGTTGAGTTAATTGAATATCTGCTGAAAATAACTCGAACACCCAAAGATGCAATAATTTTAGATGTGTTTGCGGGGAGCAGCACAACAGGAGAAGCGGTGTTTAGGGTGAATGATTTCGATAAAGGTAACCGAAATTTTGTCCTGTGTGAACAATTAGATTACGCTGAAAGTATTAGCGTGAAAAGATTAATAAAAGTTGTTTCAGGATTTTCATTTACATATTGTGAACTTGCCAAACTCAACCAAAACTTTGTTGATAAAATCACTGAGGTTAAAACTACAAATGAACTAAAACAAATTTGGGAAACGATTAAGAAGGATGGCTTTATCAGTTACAAAGTCGAACCTAAGGAAATAGACAACAACATTTCCGACTTTGAACAGCTTTCTCTTCAAGACCAAAAGAAATTCTTGATTGAAGTCCTTGACAAGAATCATCTCTACGTTAATTATTCTGAGATTGACGATAAAGATTACAAAATCTCTGAGGAAGATAAAAAACTGAAAAAGAAATTTTATTCATTAAAATAATAATATCGGCTTTAGCCACAAATAAAAAATAGATGTGACTAAAGTCAAATCGGACTTTTGAATTATTCCCCGAACTAAAGTTCGGGGCAATTAATATTACTGTTTTAAATTATGGCAAAACTTCACGAAAAATTAACAGCAATTTCAGAGGCATTCGGAGAATCTTTCTTCAAAGAAAAAGTAGATAGAATTATTTTAAATAATCTTGGCTTCGGTGCCGAGATTCGTCCGTATCAAAAAGAAACATTCGGGCGTTTCATCTATTATCTAAACGAATACCAAGCACGTCCAAAGGGAATGCCAACTCAGCTCTTGTTTCATATGGCAACCGGCAGTGGAAAAACTCTTATAATGGCTGGGCTTATCATATATCTCTACAATAAAGGATATCGAAATTTTCTCTTTTTTGTAAATAATACCAACATCATCGAAAAGACAAGAGACAACTTCCTAAATCCAAAATCATCCAAGTTTTTATTTACAGACGTTTTATCAATCAATGGAAAACAAATTAGAATAAAAGAGGTGGAAAACTTTCAATCGGCAAATCAAGATGACATTAATGTGGTTTTCTCTACAATCCAGATGCTTCATTTCCGTTTAAACACCCCCAGAGAAAATTCCGTTACGTATGATGATTTTGAAGATAAAAAGATCGTTCTTATTTCCGATGAAGCTCATCATATTAATGTTGATACCAAAAAGGGAAATAAACTAACCAAAGAAGAACTTTTAGAGCAAGTAAGTTGGGAGGGAACTGTAGATAGAATATTCAATGCTAATAAGGAGAATTTGTTACTTGAATTTACAGCCACAGCAGATTTATCTGATCCCAATATTTTAGCCAAGTATGAAAACAAGATTATCTTTGATTATCCGTTGAGTCAATTTAGAATTGATGGATACTCCAAAGAAGTCAAACTATTGCAAGCCGATCTTGAACCATTTGAGCGTGCTTTACAAGCTATTATTCTTAGTCAATACCGAGTTAAAGTTTTTAATAAACAAAAATTAAGAATCAAACCGGTAATTCTTTTCAAATCAAAAACTATCGATGAAAGTGAATCCTTCTTTGAAAAGTTTACAGACAATATTAAAAGATTAACACCGAAAGACTTGGAGAAGATTTTAGCCAATGCTTCAAAGTTCGAATCAAAACAAATTAGTCTTAGCTTTGGTAAATCAAATGTGGTATTATCAAAAGCGTTCGAATATTTTCAAAAGAATAGAATAACTTTAGAAAACTTAGCTGAAGAACTTAAAAACGATTTTACTGAGACAAAATGTATAGTAATAAATAGCAAATCCGAATCGGAGGCAAAACAGATTGCTGTAAATACATTAGAAGCTGAAAACAATGAGTACAGAGCGGTATTTGCTGTTGATATGTTAAACGAAGGATGGGATGTTCTAAATCTTTTTGATATAGTGCGGTTATATGAAACACGCGATTCGAAAGCTGGTCGAATAGGTAGAACAACAATGTCTGAGGCACAGCTTATTGGCCGGGGTGCTCGTTACTGTCCTTTTCAAATCTCAATAGATCAACCTTTATATCAGCGCAAATATGATGAAAAAGTTGAAGACGAAATCAAGATTTGTGAAGAACTCTATTATCACAGCTCTCACAATCCAAAGTATATTTACGAACTGAACCAAGCTCTGAAGGAAATCGGGATAACACCTAAATCTGTAAAAGAACGAGAACTTAAATTAAAAGATTCATTTCAACAAACTGGTTTTTTCAAAACTGCACTGATTTACCTTAATGAAAAATTAGAATATGATCGGTCAGATATTTTTACTTTAGATGCCTCAATTCTTCCTCAGGAGTTTAAACATCATTTGCGTACGGGCGTAACTCAAACAACAGTAATTTACGAAGATCCAACTAAACAAAAACAGTCGCTTAAAATCGAAAAAGAATCTTTCACATTAAAGGATTTTGGCTCAACTATCATTCGTAAGGCAATCGATAAGTTGGAGTTTTATCGTTTCAATAATCTCAAAACATTTTTTCCTAATCTTAATTCGATTTCCGAGTTCGTCACTTCAGAAGGTTATCTTGGAAAGATAAGGAACATAATTGTTGATGGAACAAGAGACCAATTGAATAATATTTCACCTCATACAAAACTTCAAATCGCAATCGAAATTCTAAAAGCAATTGAAATCTCACTTCAGGAAGACAAGATTGAATACAAAGGGTCAAAGAAATTCACACATTACTTCTTAAAGGACAAAATTGATAAAAAGAAACTGTTGAACTTTGCAGACGTCACTGGTTCCGATGCTGAAACAAGCAAATCAATGAAAACCCTTGGTGATTCCAGCTTATACCTCGATTTATCGCAGAAGGACTGGTTTGTTTTTGAAGATAACTTTGGGACATCAGAAGAGAAACATTTCATACATTTTGTTGACAAGACATACGAAAAACTAAAAAAGAAATACAACGAAATATATTTAGTCCGAAATGAAAGGTTTTTCAAACTCTTCAATTTTGAAGACGGTAAAGCTATCGAGCCGGATTTTGTATTATATCTTGTCAATAAAAAACCTGAAAAATCAATTTACTATCAAATCTTTATTGAATCGAAAGGCGATCAATTCAAAGATGCTAATGGAAAATTCGAAAATTCAAAAGAAGGATGGAAACAAAAATTTCTTATAGCTCTTAAGCAAGACCACAAGATCGAAATGCTCTGGAAGGATAAAGAATATATCATCTGGGGAATGCCATTCTACAAAAAGAATCTTGAGGGTGAATTCGAGAACGAATTTTCTATATTGTTATGATGCCGCCCGCGATACAAATCCGTAATGAACAATTTCATAACCGCTGAGCTGTGTTTCCCTCACCGGAAAATATACAGCCTTTGTTACAATCTCCTGACCTTCTTTGCTCAATATCCAATCGAGGGGACTTCCAAAAACTGTGTTTATGTTCATTTAATTCTTTGTTAATAGAATTTTAGTGTTCAATTGTCATTTAATGAAATGAAAATGTTGCTGTTGTGTTCGTTGTGCCATGCGTTTGACCCTTTTATCATGGCTTTTTCTCCTTTTCCACCTGAGTGGGCACACTATGCCCTTTCGGGTTGCAGGTGATAGCTATAACGGCACAAATTGTAAGTGAGATTCAACAATCCAATCTTCACTTTCGCCCTCACCATTCCTATGGTACGAATAATAACGTGTCTCGTAGCCTGTTTCATAAATCCGAAAACGTGTTCAACTCGCGCTCTAACCTTGCTTTTCTT
>JASEHD010000070.1 GCA_030019075.1 Bacteroidota bacterium | reverse complement strand
CACCGGTAGCCCTTTTATTCAAATCTATTATCTAAAAAACGGTCAACTTGAGTTACTTAGAAAAAATAAGATGTCTTATCTCTTTGTAGATTTCCTAAGTGAGATTAAAACACACAATTTCATGGTATATCCACTTGGATTAGATGTTATAGCCCAATTGCTGCTTCAAACGACTGACCTTGAAATGCACGATAGCATTATAGTTGCGACTGCTGAACTTTTACAAGCTCCATTGATTACGAAGGATAAAGCAATTAAGAATTATTACACAAATACAATATGGTAATCCTCTAAAGACTTTATAGATTTCATATTTTCGGATAGAGCAGAAAAAGTTTCAGCCATTTCTCAAAAAAAGCGGAATTCAATAAAAATCACTTGCCTTTTAGCGTGTAGAAGGTTTCAGAGAGTTTTTACCTTGACCTTTTTGAAACAATTTGGTTGACTTTAATATGTCAATATATTACCTTTAAACATTATGGAGAAACATTATAACTGGATAGAAAAAAATGTATTTTTCTGTGTAATCTTTTGTGCAACCTCGTTTGTAATGCTTATATTATCAAAAACAAATACATAGTAAAGTTTTTCGTTATATAGAATGTTTGAAATTGCTATATCAAAAAACAATGTACAGATACGACTTTTTGGTGAGCGGTGGGTTCATATTATCAAAGGTTATCGAGATGCAAAGATAGCATTAAGAGTGATAAAAAAACAGAAGTTTTTAGCAGTAGTATACAAAGAGTTGAGTAAAAAGGAAGGTTTCGTAATCACAGCGTACTTTAGCACAAAGATTCATTTATCTAAGGAAAAAATATTATGGCAAAGGAAATAGTTCAAAAAAATATCTTAGGTGAGGTTTCACATATTACACCTCATCTTCTTCAATTTCCCTACGAAAGAATATGGATTGATTACGATAAGAAAGCAGATGTGTTGTATATTAATTTTAAAAGACCTCAGAAAGCTACCGATTCTGAAATGCTTGATAATGGTATTTTACTTCGTTATAGGAGAAATGAGCTTGTAGGAGTGACTGTATTAGATGCTTCAAAGCGTAAGAAATCATTAGGAAATTCAAAAGCAAGTTAATCTGACTATTGATAAACTGAAAAATCTTATTTGACAAACATAAATGAACGATCAATAACTAATAGCAACCAAGGAGGTTTCAATGAAACATTTTTTACTTTTAACTTTTACCTTTTTACTTTGTTCAAGCTGTACGCTTGCTCAAGAGTACACACCCGATGCCTACACGGTCGCATTGTACCATTTTAATGAGACGAGCGGCTCGATTGTTTATGATTCAAGCGGCAATGGCAACAACGGCACTGCCACAGGGACAGTCATTGTGAATGGGAAGTTTGGACTCGCAAGAAGGTTTAATGGCATATCAGATCGAATCACAATACCCGGTACTTCAAAGTTGAATGTTTCTCCACAGTTAACACTCGAAGCATGGATTAAGCCAAAAGGTTTTACTGCAGGTCCTAATACTTTTCTTAGAAAGAACGGTCCAAACTCACAAAATGGTTATTTAATGCACTTTAAAAATAACGGTACGGTGTATGACTTCGGGATCAATACCAAAAGGAGGGTGATATGAAAACACAAGTAAAGCTTTTTGTAATTCTTTTTATCACAATTTGCATAACATCAAGTAGTAATGCACAATTTACCGAAGTATTTGTAGGGGGTTTAACAGGAGTTGATATGGGTTCAGTCGCATGGGGCGATTACGACAATGACGGCGACTTGGATATTCTTTTGACAGGACATAATACAAGCAGTCCTGTTTCAAAAATATACCAGAACACGGGGAGTGGATTTACCGAAGTGTTTACTGGAAGTTTAATAGAAGTTTGTCGCAGTTCAGTTGCTTGGGGTGATTACGACAATGATGGCGACTTAGATATTCTCTTGACAGGAACTACTTATGGAAGCGGTCCTGTTTCAAAGATATACCAGAACACCGGCACGGCATTTACAGAAGTGTTTGCTGGAAGTTTGACGGGGACTTATTTGAGCTCCGCTACTTGGGGCGATTACGACAATGATGGCGACTTAGATATTCTCTTGACAGGAACTACTTATGGAAGTAATCGTCTTGCAAAGGTATACCAGAACACTGGATCTACTGGATTTATAGAAGTATTTGCTGGTAATTTGACTGGAGTTTATTACAGTTCCACTGCTTGGGGTGATTATGACATCGACGGCGACCTCGACATTCTATTGACAGGATACACAGGAACGGGAAGCAGTGGTATTTCAAAAATATACCAGAACACAGGAGATGGCTTTACCGAAGTATATGCTGGTAGTTTGACGGGAGTCTGTGAGGGTTCAGTTGCTTTGGGCGATTATGACAATGATGGCGATTTAGATATTCTTTTAACAGGACAGAATGGTGAACCTCCACCGCCTCCACCGCTTCTAAACAGTACAACCCAGGATGTTCTATTGACAGAAGCTACTGATGGAAACGATCGTGTTTCAAAAATATATCAGAATACTGGAAGTGGATTTACTGAAATGTTTGCAGGAAGTTTGACAGGAGTTTATAGGAGTTCCGTCGCATGGGGCGATTATGACAACGATGGTGACCTGGATATTTTATTGTGCGGAATAACTCCAAGTGGTCCAGTTTTAAAAATATACCAAAACGACGGAATTACATTTAATACTGTCCCTAATGCGCCAACAGGACTAAGCGATTCTGTCTTGGGAAATACGATAACGCTGATCTGGAATAAAGCAACGGATACTGAAACGCCGCAAAATGGACTTACGTACAATCTTCGAATCGGTACGGAGGATAATGGCATCAACAACCTATCTCCAATGGCAGATGTGAGTAATGGTTATCGCAGAGTTGTTTGTTTTGGAAACACCAATCATGATACAGCGTGGACAATAAAGAATCTTTCAATCGGCACATATTACTGGAGTGTGCAAGCGATTGATAATGCATTCGCTGGTTCTCCTTTTGCGACGGAAGCGACATTTAATATCATTACTGCTCTACCAACTGTGACAACGACCACTGCAACGAATGTAACTGTTTCTTCAGCAACAGTTAATGGAATAGCTAATCCGAACAATTCTAACACGACAGTACTTTTTGTGTACGGAAAGAATCCAGGAAATTATACCGATAGCATCACAGCAGCACAAAGTCCCGTGACTGGAACGAGTGCAACAGCGGTCTCAGCAGATCTATCGGATTTATTGCCCGGACAAATGTATTACTATCGAGTAGTGGCATCAAATGTAAATGGATATGTTCGAGGAGATGAAATGGGTTTTTCCACAATATACAATTTCTTATCTCTAATGGCAGAAGGTTGGAATATGCTTTCAGTACCGTTGAAAGTAACTGATTATAGAAAGACAGTAATTTATTTGACTGGAATATCCAATGCTTTTACATACAATGGTTCGTATGTTATTAGCGAGACACTTAATAATGGTGTTGGTTATTGGGTGAAGTTTAGCGGAGAGCAGAATGTAGAAATAATAGGTTATCCTATCGAAGAAGATACAATCGATGTAATTTTTGGTTGGAATATGATCGGTTCAATAACTTATCCCGTATATACAGGGTTGATTCAGAAAATACCACACGATATCACTACATCGATGTATTTTGGATATGATGGTGCTTACGAGATCGTGGATATGATCGATGCTGGCAAGAGTTATTGGGTTAGGACAAACAAGGCAGGGAAATTAGTTTTGAAAAAGGCGGGCATATTCAAGAAAAACACAAACATATCCGGATCAATGAAGTTCCTTAAACAATTGAATTCATTAGTAATCTCAGATAGTCAAGGTAGAATGCAAACGCTCTATTTTGGAAATATTGAAAAAATAGATGTACAGATTCAAGAATATGAATTACCACCGCTACCACCAGCGTATAGTTTTGACGCTCGGTTTGCAAGTGGCCGCTTTTTAGAAATCGCAGTAGAAAATAAGACCAAAGATATTCCAATACTGATTTCAACGCAATCGTATCCAGTAACCATCAAGTGGAAATGTAGTTTCAATTCACAATCAGCATTGTTAATTATAGGTGGTGAAGAATTAATAATTGAGGGAGAAGGAAAATATGAAATCCGTAATTCGCAATCTGAAATAAAATTACGTTTTTCACCGGTGACTCAATCTCAGTTGCCGAAAGAATTTGCTCTCGACCAGAACTATCCAAATCCATTCAACCCCTCAACTATCTTTCGTTATCAGTTGCCTGAGATAAGCCAAGTTACTTTGAGAATCTACAACATCCTTGGTCATCAAGTAAAAACAGTTGTAGATGAAATACAGGAAGCTGGCTACAAGGAAGTCCGCTTCGATGCAGCTACTCTACCGAGCGGACTCTACTTCTATCGGCTTACAGCGGGAAGTTTTGTCGAAAACAAGAAGATGCTTGTAATAAAGTAACCTCGATTAACTTTTCGAGAAATGGAAAGCCCTGATCCCGCCCAAAGCGGGAGGGGGCTTTTTTATTATTTCCTGAAGTTACGCAAATATGGAATGTCTCGGTTAAAAATCGGAAGTCTTGCTGTGCGGACTTAGTAGCTCGAACGCTGCATCCACTTGAGCATGTGTTCCGATGAGAACGAGGATATCTCCAGTATTAATGCTATAATCCAGGGGCGGGTTTGTGATTGGCTGATCTTTATGAACAATTGCTATTATACTTGCGCCAGACACATTTCGCAAATTCAGATCACCTAAGGTTTTACCTACGGCGGGTGAATCATTCAACACTAAAAATGTATCCGTTGTTCCTGCTGCAAGTATTGCTTCTAACTGATTCATTGTAGTTTCAGGCAATTTTAAACCTCTCATCATACTATAATGAGCATTATGCAGAAGATCGACCTGAGCAGTGATTACGTTTCTTGGGATATGATATTCCCGAAGCACACGTGTAAATATCTCGATAGACGCTTCGAACTCTTCCGGGATTACCTGATTCGCGCCAAACTCGTATAATTTTTCCATCTCGCTTAAGTAATGAGTTCTCACTATGATATACAAATGCGGATTCAAATTTCTCGCAGTGCGAACAATATATTTTACTGATTCCTGATCCGAAAATGCAATCACAAGAACTTTTGCCTTCTCGATGTGGACTTGAGAGAGTATGGATGACCTTGTGCCATCACCATACATTATGGCTTCCCCTTTCGAACGTGCATTTCGAACTGCATCCCCATCCAAATCGAGTATGATATAAGGAATACCTGTTTCTCTTAATACATTCGCAAGATTCCGACCATTCAAACCATACCCCACAATAATAACATGTCCTTCGAGCTTTCCCACCGCTGTGGATGAAATATCTTCGATTCCAACCACCTGCTTCGGAAATATTTTGTTGACGATGGGTGCAAGCCGTGAACCAGCTTTGATCATAAATGGTGTTGCCAACATTGTAATAATCGCTATAGCTAATAAATTCTGATAATAATAATTCGAGAGCAATCCCGATGTATACCCTTCACGAGCAAGTATGAACGAAAACTCACCGACCTGCGAAAGCGCCAAGCCCACCGTTATCGCTATACGGATAGGGTACTTCAATATAAGAACAACTCCGACTAAAACGATAAATTTGATAATTATTAAACCCAATACCGAACCAATTAATGGTACGAACGAATGCATAACGTGGTTCATATCGAGCAGCATCCCGATGGAAATAAAAAATAAACTCGCGAGTGTATCCCGCATTGGTAGGATTTCTGAAAATATCTGATGGCTGTATTCCGATTCAGAGAGAACAAGACCCGCAATGAATGCACCAAGGGCTAACGAAAGACCTCCTAACGATGTGAACCAAGCCGTCCCGATTGAAACAAGAACTATCCCAAGAACAAAAACCTCACGACTTTGAAAACGAACCAACCATCGGAATAATCTTGGCATCAGATAACGCCCAGCAATGACAACGATTGTAATCGTAAGGAATCCAACACCTAACTTATAGGAAATATCTGTAAATATAACTTCCGACGTACCACCTAATACTGGAACAAGGAGCATCATCGGGATAAAGCAGATATCCTGAAAAACAAGAATTCCAAGTGAAATCTTGCTATGAGGCGCATTAGTTTCCCGCCGCTCACTGAGAATCTTCATCACTATTGCAGTGCTGCTCACCGAAATGATAAAACCGATAAAAATTGCCTGCCCAATATTGATTTGGAAAAGACTCACAATTGATGCAGTCAGGCCAATGGTTACAAACAATTGCAATCCTCCACCAATTAACATTGTTTTTCGCATCTGCTTCAGCCGATCGGCGGGAAACTCTAAGCCGATTGTAAACAATAAAAGAACGACACCAACTTCAGCTAAAAGATGAATGTTGGCAGTATCACGTATCAGTTGTAACCCCGGAGGTCCAATCAATATTCCCGTAGTTATAAAACCGACAACTGTCGGAATCCGGAGCTTGCGAAACAGAAGAAGAACAATAATAACCGCAGAAAATATAACAAAGACATCTCTCAGTATTGTTATTTCTTGAGGCATAGTAATGTTCTCTATTTTTTAGAATATAATCGTTTACCAACAATATTTGTAAGCTCAAGAATCAACTCTTCCTCACCTGGGGCAACGTGAGTGCTATGATGTTTTATCCATTCCTTTGGTTCTCGTGCATTGTAGAATAACGATTGTACAGACGATTGTGGAAAAAGAATATCTGATTCGCCGCTGACAACGAGAAGTGGACGAGGAGATAATTCAGCGATATAATCATTTGGCTCAAATGGTGCAAGGACGATAGAACCAAACCAACCCGCTAACCAAGCAGGCATCGAAAAACCGAGCCGATCTGCATTTGCTTCAAGTACTGCATGAAGATTACCACCTCCCTGAACAACAACCAGCCGATCTACTCGCTTGTCTCGCACAGCAGCCGGTATAGCAGTAAATACACCAAAACTTACAGCGATTATCGTGATGTCATTTGTGTCAACACAGGAAAGAGACGACAACCAATCGAGGCAAACGTAAATTTGTGGTATAGTCCGAAATCCTAACTTCCGTAATTCAAATAATGTACTGATCCCTTTCCATCCTGTAAAATTCATTTCGTTTGTAAACGGATAATCCATTCCAAATACAATCACATTATCGTACCCTGTTATCATGTCGACAACATTTTTACCTGTTTCGATACCAACAATAAGAAACGCTACAGGATACTTTTTAGTATTGTCAAGTGGTTGTCGGATTCTTCCGTAAATTGTATCTCCTGCAACGTTGACCAATCTAATGTCAGAGGTTATCGAAATCGATGAGGTATCGATTGGAATCTTGTATACTTTTGTTAGCTCTTCCTTCCGCGGAGGTAATATGCTATGCTGTAGAAAAGTAATATGAAGATTCAACAATCCATTAATGATCGGAAATATGAGTGCCGTGGCTATCATCATTATCAATATAATCAGATTTTTGAAAATTGGAAAAGGTAGAGTTTTTTTTATCGTTTGAGCAATAACATTTGGATTCTATCTAAAACTTTAGTAAATTTTCCATAGATGAGCGAAAGGAACTATGCTTACAATTACGCAAAAAAGATATTCTCACGAGTACGTTCTGCTTGATAGAAAAGATTTCGATCAACTTGTAGAGCGCGCAAACCATGTTGAACAGATTTATGTCCAGGAGGCAGCCGATGATTTTTTACTTAGCGAGATGCAAGATCTACTAACAGAGTTGTGGGACAATCCCGTTGAAGAAGAAGCATGGATGAAGTATTTGTAAGCCAACGAGAAATCTGGCTTTGCCCTTTTCCATTTTCCGATCTTTCAGGTAGAAAAGTCCGTCCTGTTATTGTCCTGTCGAATGACAGCTACAATTCAAAGGGAGACGATGTAGTGGTTTGTGCATTAACATCAAGTGTAGAACCAAGACCGTATGCGATCATTATCGATTAACGTTGTTGTGAGACCGGTACGTTGTTTCAACCGTCAAGCGATAGTAATTTCAGTTTTTTTGAGGTTTTAATTCACCAATCCTTACAATTTAAACATAGAGGTGTGCTATGAAAAGATTGTCTAAATGTAGCATCATTTATTCCGTTCTTTTGTTTTCATTTTCGCATAGTATTGTTCTTGCGTTTCAACACATAAAGCAAAAGGAGGTGCACTACAATAAATATAAATTCATAGAACAACCAACAAAAATCTATTCATCATCTCCGTCTGCTTTTGAAGAGTTTATCCAAAAGTTACAATACACTTTAATAAACTTTCCAAATCGTTACGCAAAGAATCGAACTAAAGATTTTTGCTTGTCCTCAGGGCATGTATCCAAATCCTTTGCCAGAATGGAAGGGGTTTCCGATTCTGTTTCTGCAGAGTGGATAAGTGTTTATAATCCTAAGCTCATTCCTACTGAGGATGGTGTACGTGCGTTAAAAGTTGATGATGATGGAAATTCATTTCTTGCGGGGGTCACCGATTCTGCAGTCCTGGGGGAAAGTTTCTTCACGTGTAAGTTGGATTCAGTAAATAATGTTGTTTGGTCATCGTTGTATCACAGCCCAGTTAAGGCGGTTGAGGGTGCAACCGATTTATATATTGATTCAGAAAAGAATGTGTATGTTGTCGGTTACAGTTATAGAAGAGAATATCAATCAGATATTATTATACTCAAATTTGACAATAATGGAAATCAATTGTGGGTGAGAAGTTATGGTGTTGACAACGGTGCATTCGATTACCCAAACGTTATCACAGGCGATCAAGTTGGAAATATCTACATTGGGGGAGCCAGAATAGTGATAGGTTTACAAAGTAATGGCGCTGGTGCTTTATTGTTGAAGTATGATGGTGATGGCAATTTACGTCAAGAGATATTATTTCCAGGACATCAGCATTGGGGTGCGGTCGCATCGTTCATTCATGTGGATTATCAAGGGAATATGTATGTTGCAGGAACAACGTCCGATACACTGGCGGCATCCGATTTTCTTGTTATGAAATACGATAGTAACGGCACACAACTTTGGACGCGGAGTTATAATGGACCCGGATCCAATTACGACATCATTAGATCTATGAAGGTGGATCAGCAAGGATATATCATTGTTACGGGAGAAAGTTGGGGTTCTTCTTCTCCCGATTGTGCTACGATAAAATACAACCCCGACGGAACTAGATTATGGCTGAGAAGAAATAGTTCTCCGTCAAGTTTGCGCACCAGTCCGTATGATATGACCATTGATAGTGATGGAAACATTTACATAACAGGAGGATATGCTGTAAACCTCGATTTGGGTGAGGATAGTTTTGTTTTCAAATATAATTCTGCAGGTAATCTGCTATGGCAGTCAACATACCCAGATACGGGTTTTAGGCAAAACAATGGTCGATCAATAAGATTAGATGATTCTAATAGAGTACATATAGTTATGACCCACGCCGAATATTATCCTGTGATTTTTAGTTATTTGTTACAGTATTCTTCCTCAGGGACTCTACAATCTACAATTCCAATAGATTCATCTTATTTAGCAATGCTTGAGATTGATTCAAAAGGTAAGGCTCATTTTGCCGGAACAAAATATGATAAGAATAGCAGTTGGGATATAGTGGCGGTTTCTTACGACCCTCAAATGGATAAATCAGTTCAAAATCAGATCAATGTTAGTTGGATAAGTAGCAATTATGCTGTTTCTCTTGCAAAAGATCCGTTTGAAAACATTTTTGTCGTAGCAAGAACAAATACTCTCCAAGACGAGGAGACTTCTGTGGTTAAATACAATGCGAAAGGACAAACCATGTGGTCTCAACGATACAAAGGAAGACCACTTAAAGCTGCAACTGACAACAATGGTAATGTTTACGTCTTAGCACAACTAAGTAATTACGCAACAGGAGAAAATGATTTCTTGACGTTGAAATATAATTCAAACGGTGTGCTGGAATGGACCCAACAGTATTCGAGTGCTACGCGATATTCACAAGATTTTCCACGTACTCTCAATGTAGATTTAAAGGGCAATGTTTATGTCGCAGGATTAACACAAGACACCATTGAGCATTCAACAGGAGTAATCATTAAGTATGATCAGAGCGGTAACCAACGGTGGATATCGTATTACGAGGTTGAAGCTGGCACAAGAAACTCTCCAAACACTTTGGGAGTAGACTCAGTGGGGAATGTATTCTTTGCAGGGGCGTCTGAAATAGTGTACGGTGGTAGAGGTGAATTTC
This sequence comes from Bacteroidota bacterium, assembly GCA_030019075.1. Classification (GTDB taxonomy): domain Bacteria; phylum Bacteroidota; class Ignavibacteria; order UBA10030; family SZUA-254; genus JASEHD01. The sequence goes on along the minus strand of JASEHD010000070.1, from coordinate 6,655 downwards.
TTACAATCAAATACAATAGCGATGGTGTGCAACAATGGGTGAGAAAGTATCAGGGTAACGGCTTCGGCTATAATTATATTACGGGAATTGGAATCGATAGTTATTCAAATGTCTATGTTACAGGGCTTGTAACTGATTCGATGGGATCGGCTTTTGCCACTTTGAAGTATGATACCTCGGGTACGCTATTATGGGAAACAAAATCAGATATTACAAATAGACGTTTTTCAAACCCTCCAACAGGATTATTGATAAGCAAACAAGGGGAAATTTTCGTGTCTGGGTCTGTTCGTGATAATGAATTTGGAAACCAATTGATAGTATTAAAATATGACTCTATAGGTAATAATATTTGGGTTTCCGAATTTGACTCTTCAGGTGAAAGCAATGACTATGCAACCGCCTTTACTATAGACGAGACAGGAAATGCTTATGTGACAGGTTACCGCTACCGATCTCAATCAGAAAATCTGAGCGATTATGTGACGGTAAAATTTGATAATGCTGGTAAAAGGAAATGGTATGCCTACTATCAAAGTGCCAATGGGAAATATGATGAACCTATTGGAATAGTAACTGATGTTGCTGGGAATGTCTATGTTACAGGTTCATCATATGATTATACAATCTACACAAGCGAAGCGATTACTATCAAATACGATCAGTCTATTACTGATGTCAAGTCTACTCATAACGTAGTACCAAATAGTTACAATCTCTTTCAAAACTATCCAAACCCATTCAATCCATCAACTATCTTTCGTTATCAATTACCAGAGATAAGTCAAGTCACTTTGAGAATCTACAACATCCTTGGTCAGGAAGTAAAAACAGTTGTAGATGAAATACAGGATGCAGGGTATAAGTCAATAGAGTGGAATCCTTCGACAAGCTCAGGTCAGGATTTAGCAAGCGGAGTTTATTTTTATCGTCTTGATGCTTTAAGTGTTTTCGATCCGAATAAATCGTTCAGGCAAATTCGGAAAATGTTATTTATGAAATAGTGCCAAATGGCACTATTGTAAATAAGGAAATATATTTTTCACGAGAAGCCGGTCCAGTATGTTGGAGATCGGCTTCATTTTTTCTCTTCTATCAGCTACCTTACTAAAATCTTTGTTTGTTCCATCCTCAAGTCTATTTTATTCACCTACAAACTGTCACGCTGAGCTTGTCGAAGCGTGAAATCGAGTCGGAATGTCATGGTTCGACAAGCTCACTATGACTTTTATCTTATTTTTTAGATCTCTGAAAATTGTAAAAGGTATACTTTTTCTTTATCTTTTAAGCAATAATTATTTTAAAATTTCCTTGAAAATCATTCATTTACTTTGAATCTTGCACTAATTAATATCAAACAACTCGTCACCGTTTCAGCGGACGGTAACCGAGTGAAGACGGGAAAAGAAATGCAAAACCTCAGTATCATTGAGAATGGGGCGGTTCTTATTGATGGTGAAAAAATTAAATGGCTCGGTCGGATGGAAGACCTCTCAATGGGCAGCATCAAAGAAGCTGATGTGCTTGATTGCATTGATAGAATCGTCATGCCAAGTTTCGTTGATGCACATACGCATTTGCTTTTCGATGAGAGCCGTGAAAATGAATTTGCAATGCGAAGCGCTGGAGCAACATATCAGGAGATAGCTTCACGCGGAGGAGGAATCATCAGCACAGTAAAAGAAGTCCGGAACACTTCAAAAAAAGACCTCAAGAAAAATGCTCGTCGATGGCTCAATGCGATGTTGCGGCAAGGCACAACAACGGTAGAGATCAAAAGCGGCTATGGTCTCGACATGGATAATGAAGTGAAAATGTTAGAAGCAATTACTGAATTAAATAACGAGGAAGTCCTCACCATAGTTCCAACATTCTTGGGAGCGCACGCAATCCCACCAGAATTTAGAGACAAAAAATCGGATTACGTTCACCTAATAACTGAAAAAGTGATACCATACATTGGCAAGAAAAAGCTGGCTGTATTCTGTGATGCATTCTGCGAAAAAGGATACTTCGATGTTGATGACTGCAGAACAATTCTCTTGAGCGGACTGAAGCATGGCATGAAGCCAAAACTTCACGGAGATGAGCTTTCATCGGGCGGTGGCGCTGAACTCGCCGCCGAAGTAAATGCAATATCTGTCGATCATCTTGAGCATATTAGCGAAAAAGGTATCGACGCCTTAGCAAAAGCAAGTGTTGTTGCAGTGTTGCTCCCCGGTGTATCTTTTTTTCTAAACCATCCCCATGCACCTGCACGGAAATTAATAGATACAGGAGTGCCTGTAGCAATTGCATCCGACTTTAATCCCGGATCGTGCATGTCGTACAATATACCGCTCATGATGACGATAGCATGTACTCAGATGAAAATGTCACCTGAAGAAGCGATTGCGGCATCAACTCTGAATGCTGCCGCTGCACTAAATCTTTCCACTGAAATCGGCAGTATAGAGATCGGAAAGAAAGCCGATATGATTGTGCTGGATATTCCCAATTATAAATTCTTGCCATACCATTTTGGCGAGAACCACGTTGAAAAAATTGTAAAAAACGGTGTGGTGCTAGAATTTTAAAATGATGTGAGATATGGGATTTGAGCATATAGGTTTTTGTTTTTTTAACTTTTTATTTTTGAATTACTATGAATAAACTTGTGGAATGTGTTCCCAACTTCAGTGAGGGACGGGATACAAAAATAATTAATTCGATTACTGAAAGCATTAGCAGCGTCAAAGATGTGAAGCTTCTTAGTGTTGAGCCAGATAAAGATTACAACCGCACTGTTGTGACATTTGTAGGTGAGCCGGAAGCAGTAAAGGAGGCAGCATTTCACGCCACCAAAACTGCTGTCGGGCTAATTGATATGACAAAACACAAAGGACAGCATCCGCGTCTTGGTGCAGCCGATGTTGTACCGTTTATACCAATTTCGGGTGTAACTATGACTGATTGTGTAATATTGGCAAATCAATATGGTAAACGTGTAGCGGAAGAACTAAATATACCGATATATTTATATGAGGAAGCTGCACGAGTGCCCGAGCGGAAAAATCTTGCTGCTATCCGGAAAGGTGAATACGAAGGACTTGCTGAAAAACTTAAAGACCCCGTTTGGCAGCCGGATTATGGTAAAGCCGAATTCAATCCAAAATCAGGTGCAACTGTAACTGGCGCTCGCGTATTTCTGATTGCCTATAATGTGAATTTGACAACAAACAATAAAGACCTTGCTCATGAAATTGCACTTCGCATTCGCGAAAGTGGAAGAACGATTAAAAAGGAAACAGGTGAAAGTGAAAAGGTTCCGGGTTTACTAAAGTCAGTAAAGGCAATGGGGGTTTATCTCGAACGATTTGATATCGCTCAGGTTTCTATTAACTTAACGGACTTTCACATAACACCACCGCATGTTGCATTCGAAGCGGTACGGAAAGAAGCACAAAAATTTGGTATGAATGTTACGGGCAGCGAAATCGTCGGTTTAATTCCGAAAGAAGCACTCGTTATGGCAGGCAGTTATTATGTCGGGAATATGCCAAACACTAAAGAAGAGCAATATATCGCTCGGGCAATCGAGGCACTTGGCTTAAGCCAGCTTGAGCGATTTGATCCGAAAAAGAAAATTATTGAATACATGATATAGAAAATCAGGAGAATATTTATGTTAACAAATAAAACTGTTGTAAAATTTTTAGATGAACTTGCATCAAATTCACCAGCGCCGGGAGGCGGTAGTGTTGCCGCACTTTCGGGTGCCCTCGGAGCCGCATTAATATCAATGGTATGCAACCTTACTATCGGTAAAAAGAAATATCTCGATGTTGAATCCGAGATAAAAAATATCCTTACGAAATCGGAAGAGCTTCGGCAGTCGTTCACCGTTCTCGCCGAGAAGGACACGGAAGCATTTAATAAAGTGATGGAAGCATTTTCTCTTCCAAAAGAAATGGAGAACCAAAAAGCATTACGCAATGCAGCGATCCAGGGAGCAACTAAAGAGGCGGCACTTGTCCCGCTGAGGGTGATGAAGCTTGTTATTGATGCTCTAGCTCTTGCGAGGGTTGTGGCTGAAAAGGGAAATATCAACTCAATCAGCGATATTGGTGTCGGTACTTTGATGCTGAACGCTGCAGCAGAAAGTGCTGCCCTGAATGTTCTTATCAATCTTAATAGTATAACTGACACGGAGTTTGTTAGTTGGCATATAGATGAGGTTGGTACATTGAGGCGTACCTGCAAAGCTCAGGCGGAAGAAATTCTTTTAATCATAAATAACAAGATTGGGAAAAAATAATTATCCGATGTTACGCACTCACGATAAAATACATATTATAAATGATTCTCGCATCACCGTAAACGATGATGCTATTCAATTCAGTGTTGCCGTTTACGGAAATGTGATTAGAATGTCTCAATCAAACTTCATTTTGCGTAACAACAGATATTAATTAAGGTGTTACCTCATATCATTTTAAATCCTGCATCTTCCGCGGGCAGAACGGGCAGACAGCAGGATAAAATTATTGATAAGATAGATCAACATCTTGGCAAGAAGTATTCGCTATGCGTTACACAAAAACCACTCGAAGCAAGAATGTATGCTTACCGAGCGATAATGGATGGTTGCAAGCTTATCATTGTAGTTGGCGGTGATGGTACAATAAATGAGGTCGTTAATGGTTTCTTTTCTGATGGAAAAATTATCAATCCTGAATGTTCCCTCGGTATTATAAACAGCAGCACAAGCGGCGGCTTTGTCCAGAGCATCGGATTACCACTAACGATCGAGGAACAACTTGGTATAATCCTTCGTGGAGAATCCTGCATGGTTGATCTTTGTAAAATCAATTTCCAAAATCAAGATAGATGCTCGGCAGAAAGATACTACATCAATGAATGTCAAATCGGTATAGGCGGAATAGTTGTGAGAGATGTACAGGCACAACATAAGCGTTTTGGTGGTCGGCTCGCCTTCGGTTTGATAACATTAAAATCCGCACTCGGTCATAAAGGCACACTTTATAATCTACAAACTGACGAAGACAAAGAAACGGAATTGCAGCTTCATGGAGTAGTTGTGGCAAATGGTACGTTCATGGGCGGTGGAATGAAGCTAACACCAAAAGCAAAACTCAATGACGGCATGTTCGATATATTATTGATTCACGACCAATCACCGCTTCAACGGATAATTAGTTTTTCAAAAGTCTATTCAGGGAAACATCTCGCTTCGAAATGGTTCAGCTACAATCATGGACGCTCAATAAAGGTTCGATCATCAAAATCTCAATTTGTTGCAGTAGATGGTGAGCTGATTGGAACACTCCCTTGCCAAATTGAAATTATTCCCCGAATATTACGAGTGCATGCAAAAGGTATGTAATATTACTTCTCAGATTTTTCAACGAGGTTTCTGATCGCTTGATGAATTTCGTGCATATCGACACGACCCTTACGAATATACGGTATACCCAACACTTTCAATTCAGTGATATCTTTAACATCAAGATCGCGACCAGTGATGACAACGATTGGAATGTTTTTATGCTTCGATTGGGCTTTGACTTCTCGGATAAGATCAAATCCACTTAAACGGTTCAGTGCAAGATCCATAATAATTGCGGACGGTTTTTCTTTATCGACCCAATGAATAAAGTTTTCTTCAAGTGGAAATATTACTCCTTTAAAACCCTCATCTTCCACAACATATTTCATAAGCTCGGAAAATCCCGGGCTGTCTTCAACTATTAGAACTATTTTCTTTTTCATAGATTAAAGCTTTAGTACCGATAATACATATAATATTTATTTCCGAAAAACGCTGAGATCACCGCCTGGCTCTGAAGTGTATTCATAACATATAGAGATTTAGATTAAAAGTCAAATAAAATCTTTACTCATTGACTTTATAGCAAAAAATTTGTAAATTAGTTAGGTCATTTTAGAAAATCCTACAAAAATAAGGTAAAATCAATATGTTTGCGGTAGTTAATATAGCAGGACAGCAATTAAAAGTAAGTCCGGGCGAACGAGTATTCGTTCCCAAACTCACGGCTGCTGTTGGAAGTACGGTGAAATTCGATCGTGTATTACTGATGGCTGATGAGACAAATGTTCAGGTAGGTAATCCATTTTTAAAAAATAAATCAATCGCTGCAAAAGTGCTTGGCACGATAAAAGACGACAAGGTAACGGTATTCAAGAAGAAACGACGTAAAGGATATCGCCTACAACGCGGACATCGGCAACAATACACTGAAATAGAAATTACAACAATCGGATAAGGACTAAATTGTATGGCACATAAAAAAGGCGGCGGCAGCTCGCGAAACGGCCGCGATAGCAATGCACAAAGATTAGGGGTAAAACTATTTGGCGGCGAAACTATTAAAGCAGGCAGTATTATCGTACGCCAGCGCGGAACAAGATTTTCTCCAGGAGTAAATGTTGGCATCGGCAGTGATGATACTCTTTTTGCTCTCACTAATGGAGTGGTTAAGTTTCAAAATTTTGGAAAATCGAAAAAGGTTGTAAGCGTCCTTCAATCATAAAATGAATTTCTCAATTATGCTGAAGCCATCTCAGTTCCTTGTGATGGCTTTTTCCTTTTTAATCAATTCAAATTCATTTTCATAATTACAGAAGCGCCGTT